>CBFGQF010000015.1:0-16853 GCA_965650865.1 uncultured Alphaproteobacteria bacterium
GGAGAACATGAAACCCATACGCGGGTGATAGAAATTGTCACCGCGGATAAAGCCCTGATCTTCTGAATCGCCGTATGTCAAACCATTCAGCATGGACAGGTACACATCGCCATTTTCGACCTTGCTTCCGGCCGGATAGTTCATCGCCACGCCGCTGGCGCGGGTGATACGCTCGCTTGTGACAGGGTGGGTTGAGAAGTAATTCATCCCTTCGCCCTCTTCCTGTCCGGCAATCCGCTTATCGAGCTTGGTCTGGGCATCGAGGTTGGCAAGAAACGCCGCCATGGATTTCGGATCATACCCGGCGCGGGAGATATAACGTACGCCCAGCTCATCCGACTGGTGCTCCTGCTCCCGTGAATAGGATTTGATATATAGATCGGAACCGACATTTGCGATCTGTCCCACAGCCTGGCTGCCCGTAGCCGCGCTCAATACCGCGGCGCCGAGCCCTGCCAGAACGCCTTGGGACATACGGCTTGCGGCGTGACGCGCCGTAATATGCCCGATTTCATGACCGATGACAGCGGCAAGTTCCGCTTCGCTATTGGCGAGGGCCATGAGACCGCGGCTGATATAAACATAGCCACCCGGCACCGCAAATGCGTTGACGACCGGGGAGTCGATGACAAAGAACTGATACTGCACATCACTGCGCTCGGTGTTCGCCGCGACCTTTTGCCCGATACGGGAGACATAATCGGCCACGGGTCCGGTAACAAAATCGCCGTATGTTTGCCGGACTTTCTGATGTTCGCTGGCTCCGACCGACGCTTCCTGAGACGCTGGAAGAAAGGCTGTGAATTGTTTCTCACCGGTTGCCGGATTGACGCTACAGGCGGCAAGCGTCAATGTCGTTGCCGACATCAGCATGGCCGCGTATTTCCAAACAAGCTTTTTCGGGGTACAAAGCGACATGATGCGCATGGTTATAATCTTCCTTTTCTTGCTCTTCGTTCCGGTATCGAATGCCGCCGCGCAAGGCGCGCCGCTAACCGGCGATTTTGCCAGCCTTAAACATACAGGCTCCGCACGAATTGACAAGGTTATCGACGCGCAAACAATCCTTTTAAACGATGGAAAGATCGTCCGGCTTCTTTCCTTGCAATACCCGTTTGTAACGGATGAAGAGACGGGCGGTTCCACGCTCGCCGCCAAAGCGTTTCTGGAAAAGGCGCTTCCGAACGGCACAGAAGTCATGCTCTACCAGACAAGGAACCAAAAAACAGGGCGCATCAACCGCATGGGGCATACACTCGCCCACCTCGTCATCAAAAAGGACGGTAACTGGATCAACGGCCTTCTGGTCGCGGGCGGTTTTGCCTATGCCATGACGGATGCGGACAATCCCGAAATGGCGGACCAGCTCTATGCGCTGGAGCAAATGGCGCGTCAAGCGCGGCGCGGCCTGTGGCAGGACGGCTCCCCTTTCGGGCTACTCTCCGATGACATGGCGGCACAAGGCAACGGTCAGTTCCGCGTGGTGGAAGGCACGGTCAACCGCGCCGCCTCTTCCAAAAACAACATCTATCTTAATTTCGGCACTGACTGGAGGAAGGATTTCACGGCGCAGGTCAGCCCCGCGCTGCGTAAAGAATTGTCGAAACGGGATATAGATCCGCTTTCCCTAACCGGGCAGAAAGTCCGCGTACGCGGATGGATTCGCGAATGGAACGGCCCGTTCATGGAGCTGGAGACCGCCGATCGGCTTGAAATTCTGCCTGCGGAAAGCCCGTAACCCCCGCCTTCCCGCTTGATCGGCGTTCACGAAAATGCGAGAAACCCTGTAATGAATTCCGTAAACCAGACAAAGGAAAAACCATGTCTTTTAAAACGCTTCAAGATTTCGACCTCAAAGGCAAACGTGTTCTGCTGCGCGCCGACCTGAACGTGCCCGCCAAGGATGGCAAGGTCACGGATACAACGCGCATCGACCGCCTGAAACCGGGGATCGACTATCTGGTGTCTCAGGGCGCGAAGGTCGTTGTCCTTTCCCATTTCGGTCGTCCGAAGGGTGGATACGAGGCCGAATTCTCCCTCGCCTTCCTCGCGCCCGAATGCGCGAAAAGCTGGGGCCACAAAGTATCCTTCGGCAAGGATTGCATCGGCGCGGAAGCCGAGACAGCCGTTGCCGCGTTGAACGATGGCGAAATTGTCCTGCTTGAAAACCTGCGTTTCCACAAGGGTGAAGAAGGCAACGATCCGGCATTCGTGGAGCAGCTTGCCAAGCTTGGAGATATTTACGCCAATGACGCCTTCTCCGCCGCGCACCGCGCACACGCATCGACCGAAGGTCTTGCCCATCGCCTGCCGACGGCCGCCGGTTTCCTGATGGAGGCGGAATTGAATGCATTGAACAATGCGCTGGAATCACCGAAGAAACCAGTAATCGCGATTGTCGGTGGTTCGAAGATTTCGACCAAGCTTTCGGTGCTCAATAACCTCGTCCAAAAAGTGGATTATCTTTTCCTCGGTGGCGGCATGGCGAATACGTTTCTGGTCGCCAAGGGCATCGAAGTTGGGAAATCCCTCTGCGAGCGCGACATGGTTGGACAGGCAAAAGAAATTATCACCACCGCCGAAAAGGCCGGATGTGAAATCCTTCTTCCCATAGACCGTGTTTGCGTCACGACATTCGGCGAAAACGCGCCCTTCACCATCCGCGCCACCGAAGAAATGCCGCAGGATGAAGAGGCCGTCGATGTCGGACCCGCAACGATTGAAAAACTCGGCGATATTCTGGCCGGTTGCAAAACCGCGCTCTGGAACGGCCCGATGGGTGTGTTCGAAGTCAAGCCTTTCGACAAAGGCACGAATGACCTCGCCCGCACAGTGGCCACATTGACAAAGGCCGGAAGCCTTGTGTCCGTGGCCGGCGGTGGCGATACGGTTTCCGCGCTCGAAAATGCAGGCGTGGCGAGTGAGTTCAGCTATATCTCCACCGCGGGCGGTGCGTTCCTGGAATGGCTGGAAGGCAAAGAGTTGCCGGGTGTTGCCGCGCTCAACAACGCCGCAAAGAAAGCAGCATGATCTTTTAAAGCCATCGTCGACAACCATCGCTTCGCTCCGCCGAGCCGATGGATCAAAACAATAAAAGCCCCGGTTTTTTACACCGGGGCTTTTCATTTTACCTGGAGGATAAAAACTCTTTTAGTGCTTCGATATTCCGAGAAAACGCTGCGCCTCTGTCTGATTGATCATGTCATACATACTCATCAGGCGTGACAGTTCGGTGTGATTGATAATCCGCTTTTCGGTATTGCGGAATTTCTCCGTCAACAAATAGATGCTAATGAAATCGGCTTTTTGGATATCCAGTGCGCGGCATGTAATAGCAAGGGCCTTGCCGCTTTCCTGTTTCAAAATCGTGCGGACCGTTTCAACGGGTAATCCGGTATAAACGGAAAACTGAACCAGGAATGTTGAAGATTGCCCGCGACGCAACGCGGAGACCATGCCCGGTATTTTGAGTTCCCCGCGGCGGAGCAAGATGTTCGTCTGCGCCAGCAATAGATCGTAATTCTCAATCGGGCGGGTCTCGACGCGGATTTCGCGCACGACCTCATCCAGGACGATAGAAGCATCATTCGCCACGTCTTCGTCGAATTTATCCTTGATGGCCTTTTTTAACTCGCCCCCGACAAAATCATACAATATTTCCGCCACAGCCTGCGGCAAATCATGGCGCGATATCATCGTCTGCGCCAATTGCTGCTCCCCTTTGGCAAGATCTGTCAGAATGTCATAGGCATGCGCGGTGAGTTTGACCCCGTCGTTTTCGCAAAGGTTGATGGCTATTGCAAAATCTTTGGTATCGACGAGCATGTTGATTAGGGCATCGCCCAAACCTTCACGGCTGGCGATAACGCGGCCATGTTGAACGCCCTTCGCCTGAAGAATATAGGCAAGATCCATATCCTGAAGAACCGGAGATGCCCGAAGAACAGGTTCGGCGATCGATATTTCATCATTGGCAAGCGCCAAGATAACGCGCAGCGGCACATTCTCATATGTCGAAAGACGCTCGGCCAGAGCCTGCTTCAAATCTTGCTCGGCCTGCTTCATCAAGGCCAGCATGACATCCGTGATAAGCTCCATTTCGTTGTGGCTGAGCTTGGTCGTCATCAAATCCGTCATAATGGTGGTCAATTCGGCACGGGCAGAGTCATTTTCATGATTGCCGGCAAGGCTGTAGAGCCTGTGCGTGTCATATAGACGCACAAGCATCGGTGCTACCTCCGGCGATCTCTCTAGAATCTCAAAACCCATTTTTATCCCCACATATCCATCCCCGCCAACGGCATGATTGGGTCCGGATAATTAACTCCCCCGCACAGTTGTTTTGTCAGTCCCGTTTTGTCAAAATGACCTGTCAGAGCCGCAGAAAACCGTGCTTCCTATTGTTTTTTACGCCAAAAGTATTTACACTAGGTTAAATTAGAAAAGTATTTTGTTAAAATTCGTCTAAAAGTTTCAATTTGTCGGTTATAGCCCTCCCGCCGCAGATTCCTGCGCCCTCTAAGAGTTCGTTAAGGTTTTCCTGATACCTTTTTAAAGGTAGATTCACGCACGGTTCATACAGGTCATTACGATATGGTTTACCCAGTCAGCGGCGCAGCCGCGCAACAAATTCCAGCAGCCAATACGTTCCAGCCCGGCGCACAGGCCGTGGACAACAAAAATCAAGCGCAGGAAAACCGCCTTGATTCGACCAAGCTGTCCGGAACGGAAACAGCCCGCTCCCAGGAAACAAACACGAAAAGCCTTCAACGGAACGAAAGTTATTCTGATAGTGGCCGCGCCAAGGATACGGGCGGCGTGAGTGCCAATTCATCCCGTGGCTCCTCGATCGATATCACTATTTAAAGTTCTCCCTGCAACTTTTGCAAAGGGCGCCTCCGGGCGCCCTCTTTTTTAGTTGTATTGCCTCTGTCGGTTCGACGGAATTAAAACTACTGAAACGCAACTTCGTTGAAGGACCGGAGTTTCCGGCTATGAAGCCTTTCGGGGCCGATACCGCGCAGGATTTCCATGGCGCGCAGGCCAATCTTCAAATGCTGTTCCACCCGTTCGCGGTAGAACGTATCGGCCATGCCCGGCAGCTTTAACTGCCCATGCAATGGTTTGTCGGACACACAGAGGAGCGTGCCATAGGGAACACGGAAGCGGAACCCGTTCGCCGCCACGGTGCCGGATTCCATGTCGAGCGCGATGGCACGTGACTGACTGAACCGTATATTCTGCCTTACAGAAGACCGCAACTCCCAGTTTCGGTCATCAACCGTCGCCACGGTGCCCGTGCGCATGACCTTTTTCAGGTCGTAACCTTTAAAGCCCGTGATCTCGCTCACCGCCTGTTCAAGGCTCACCTGAATTTCAGAAAGCGCCGGCAACGGAATGCTCGGGTGCAGATCATGATAAAGCACATTGTCTTCGCGCAAATAGGCATGTGCCAGAACATAATCGCCAAGCGCCTGAGAATTACGAAGGCCCGCGCAGTGACCAAGCATCAACCATGCATGCGGGCGAAGCACGGCAACATGGTCCGTGATCGTTTTGGCGTTCGATGGGCCGACACCGATATTGATCATGGTGATACCCGATCCATCGGCGCGTTTTAAGTGATAGGCCGGCATTTGCGGCATGCGGCGCAGAATGGCCCCTGCCTCATCGCGGTCCGTGCGTTGCTCCGCCGGAATATTCTTATTCGATGTCACCTTGTCACCCGGTTCAACAAACGCCGTATATTGTTCGCGGTGGCGCAGCAGTTCGGGGTCCGATGTCTGTGTCATCATATCGGTGCAGATTTTCACGAATTCATCGATATAGAACTGATAGTTCGTGAAGATCATATAATTCTGGAAGTGTTGTGCCTTTGTGCCCGTGTAATGTTTCAGGCGTTGCAGCGATAAATCCGCGCGCGGCGCGGGGAAGAGTGATAGAGGAGTCGGCTGTCCATCACGAACGATGTAGGTTCCGTTCGCAATCTGGTCGTCCATCAAACCCAGATCAGGCTGATCGAAAATAAACGGCAACTCTTCCATCTGCGTCTGCGTCAGGTCACGTTCGGTATGGAAATCTTCACCCAGCGCAAAATGCAGCGGGATATGCGTATCGCTCTGCCCCACCTCGACTGTACCACCATGGCTTTTGAGAAGCAGGCCTATCATGCTCTTGTAATAATGGTCGAAAATATCGGGACGGGTCAGCGTGGTCTCATAAATCCCCGGCTTTGGCACAAACCCGTAAGACAGGCGCGAGTCAGGCCGCGTGACATTTTCGATTCTAAAGCGGATATAGGGGTAAAACCCAATGACTTTTTTGTCTTTCAGTTCGCCCCGCGCAAACGCTTTGAAGGATTCGCGCAAATGCGCGATGTTGTCGTTATAGATTTTCTCTATCGCGGCAAAGGCTTCTTCGGCGGTTTTGTATGATTTGGGCGGGGCGGGAAATAATCTTTTCAACATGGCCTATTATGGCCGAAAATGGTTAAAATTTCAACCACATAGCTAATTCAGTCGGACGGCAAAGGAATCATCGAAGCTTTTGCCCGTATATCCTCCGCGAAAAGCTTGAATAGGCATACCGGCACTTTCACCGGCGTGGGCATTAAAGGCCTTAAGGAATTGTGCGGCGCGATCCGCATTTTCCTCCATGCAAAAGGCCATATCGCGCCCGTGACAATAAATATTGTCCAAAGAACCGTAATCATCGTTGGAACAATAATCTTTTACATCGTTAAAGACTTGTGCGGCCATATCGGCAACGTCAATCAGACCCGCATCTATATGGCCCTTAAGTATTCCAACGATTAACGGCGACATTCCAACGTGAATTTGAAAATCGTCTTTAAGAAGTGTCATGTTAGCCAATCCCCATCAAGGCGCGGGCGAAATCCGGCGCGTCGAAGGCGGAGAGGTCTTCTATCCCCTCGCCCACGCCAACCGCATGGATCGGCAGGCCGAATTCACGGGCAAGACCGACAACCACGCCGCCACGGGCAGAACCGTCCAGTTTGGTGACGATCAAGCCCGTCAGGTTCACGGCGTCCTTAAAGACGGAAACCTGGCTCATCGCATTCTGACCTGTCGTTGCATCGAGCACCAGTAGAGCAGCATGCGGAATATTTTCATCATGTTTTTTCAAAACGCGGACGAGTTTTTGCAATTCAGCCATCAATCCGGCCTTGTTTTGCAAACGTCCGGCCGTATCGATCATCAGAACGTCCATGCCTTCCGCCTTGGCTTTCTCATACGCTTCGAACGCGACAGAGGCAGCATCGGCGCCGATATCTTTTTTATAGAGCGGCACATGGGCGCGGTTCGCCCACACCTCTAACTGGTCGACAGCCGCCGCGCGGAATGTATCCGCCGCCGCGATCATTACCTTTTTATGCTGATGGATATGCCACTCATAGGCGAGCTTGCCGATGGTCGTCGTTTTCCCCGCACCGTTCACACCGGACACCAAAATGACAAACGGGCCATTCGCGGGTTTTTCAAGCGTGAGCGGCTTTGCCACAGGCGCGAGCATATCACCGATAATGTCGGCCAGCGCCATGCGCACTTCGTTCGGTTCGATATCTTTTTCGAATTTACGCGCAGAAAATTCTTCAATGATTGCCGCAGCCGTTTTGGGGCCAAGGTCTGACATGATGAGAAGGTCTTCAAGATCTTGCAGCGAATCTTCATTCAGCTTACGCTTTGTAAAGATATCGGAAATCCCCTGCCCCAGCTTTCCTGTGGATTTGGAAAGCCCTGCGCCAAGACGAGAGAACCAGCCATTGTCACCATTCGTATCGCCTTCATCGGAAACGGCGGCCACGGGCGTGGGAGTAATCTGAAGTTCGTCGACGATTTCGGATTCGGTTTCTTCGAGCTCGTGCTTTTTGAATTCGGGATCGATGTCGGAATCATATTCAACAGGCAGCTCTATCGCGGGTTCACCTTCGGGATGCAAAAGATTTTCATCTTTCGCTTCCTGTTCGTGATCGCCCTCATTCTTTTTCTTCCGCCAGAACATCATGACAAAACCGTTCCTGCGAGTGTTTGATTATCGGATAGTCCTTCTATTTTAACACGGACCAGGCTGCCGGGGGTAAGTTTTTTATTCAGTCGAACAGGGGCGAAATGTTCGGTATGACCGTAATCGTCTTTTTCCAACACGATATTGCGCACCGCATCCACTTGTGACTTTAAAAATTTGCTAACCTGTTTTTCTCCGGCATCACGTAAAAGGGCCGCGCGTTCCTTACGCTTTTCATGCGGCACCTGCGGCATTTTCGCGGCGGGCGTGCCGGGCCGTTCGGAGTACGGGAAGACATGCAAGAAAGTAAGATCGCATTCCTCGACAATTTTAAGCGTATTCGCAAACATCTCGTCGGTTTCGGTCGGAAACCCCGCGATGATATCCGCGCCGAATACGATATCGGGACGATAGGAACGTGCGCGTTCGCACATGGCGATGGCATCGGCACGCAAATGACGGCGCTTCATACGTTTCAATACCATGTCATCGCCTGCTTGCAGGCTCATATGAAGATGCGGCATCAGTCGCTGTTCTTCCGCAATCAGCTTCCACAAATCTTCATCCATTTCGACAGGATCGAGTGACGACAAACGTAGACGCGGCAATTCGGGCACCAGCGCGAGCACGCGGCGGATCATTTGCCCCAGACTAGGAGATCCCGGAAGATCGTGACCATAGGATGTGACATCAACGCCCGTCATGACAATTTCGTTGTAGCCACTCGCCACGAGTGCGCGTACCTGCGCCGCGATTTCGCCAATCGCAACGGAACGGGAATTCCCACGGCCATAGGGAATGATGCAGAAGGTGCAGCGATGGTCACATCCGTTCTGAACCTGAATAAAGGCACGCGCCCTGCCCTCGAATCCTTCCACCAGATGCGACGCCGTTTCCGTCACCGACATAATGTCATTGACGATCACGCGTTCTTCGGACGGGCTGCCCCATGTTTCGGGTTTCAATTTCAAATCGTTGCCGATGATGCGGTCGACTTCCGGCATCTCGGCATACATTTCCGGCGACACTTGCGCGGAACAACCGGTGACGATGATTTTTGCCTGCGGGTTCTCTTTTTTTGCGCGGCGAATGGCCTGACGCGCCTGACGCTCCGCCTCTTTCGTCACGGCGCAGGTATTGAAGATGATGACATCATCCATCCCCGCTGCCTTGGCATGATTGCGCATGACCTCCGACTCATAGGTGTTGAGGCGGCAGCCGAAAGTAACAAGTTCGGGTTCCTTCAAAGTCATGAGGGGGTTTTAATGAAAACGGCCCGCCGTGTCCAACAATTAGAAGCCGAGACCGACCCCGACACCGGTATTGTGATAGCGGTAGGGATAGCCATAAAGGAAGGCGCGATCGTCATACCAGTCGCGCTCGCGGCGCAGGCGTTCATTCTCGGCCAGCATATCCATGCAAAAATCCATGGCCCGCGTGCCGGGCTGGTTGCCGCGCGCCATACATTGGCGGAAGCGCGGGTTGCACTCAACGGGGCCAAGGCCGCGGCGGGCCAGCTCCATGTTCAAACGCGGCTCTTCCCGATAGTTGTTTTTATAGGAGCAAAGCTGGTCATCCGACAGGGTGGCGATTTGCTGGTCGCTCATCTTCATCGTGGGCGATGCGCAAGCAGCCAATGCCATAATAGCGATGAGTGCCAGAAATCTTGTCATTTGATTGAAATAGTCCCTTCAAAAACATAGGCAACGGGTCCGGTCATAAAGACCGGATGGCCTTCGCCCGCCCATTCAATAACCAGCGGCCCGCCGTCCAGTTCCACCGTAACCTTTGGCCCCGTCAGCTCCCGGCGAATGGCGGCAATGCCTGTAGCGCAAGCACCGGTTCCACAAGCCTGTGTAATGCCCGCCCCGCGCTCCCAAACCCGCATCCGGATATGGTCAGGCCCCGACAAAGAGGCGAATTCCACATTCACACGATCCGGGAAAAGCGGATCATGTTCTATCTTTGGCCCTATCTTATCCACAGCCATGTCCTCGGCATTTGCACAGAAGAATACACAATGTGGGTTGCCGACATTGACGCCCACGGGGTCGCCATCCAACGGCAAATGGAGAGTATCGCATTGTTTTGACAATGGAATATCCTTCCATCCCAATTTCGGAACACCCATATTCACGCGAACCTGATCCCCTTGCCGTTTGCACTGAAGAAGGCCCGCCACTGTTTGGATCAAACAGGTTTCTGCCGCTTGTTCCGACACAAGAATATCGGCCACACAGCGGGTGGCGTTCCCGCATGCGCCCGCCTCTGACCCATCCGGATTGTAAATCCGCATAAACACGTCCGCTTTGTCATCCGGTGGGGTTTCAAGCACGATAAATTGGTCGCACCCCACCCCCCTTTGACGGTCCGCAATCGCGCGGATCTGACTAACATCCAGTTTTGGCAGGGTTTTTCGTCCATCAATGATGACAAAATCATTTCCAAGCCCATGCATTTTGCGGAAATTCAGGTTCATAATGAAGGTTATATAGGGCCGTTTGACACCCCGCAAATCCCTTTTTTCGCCCAGAATTGAACCTTTTCCGGCCCTATTCGTACGCTAAATATAGGATCATGCCGATGATAACATCCATAAGACCAACAGCCCGCGAAGCCTATGATCAGGCCTATAAGTGGGAAAAGGACGAAGAAAACCGCTTCGCAGCCAGCCTTGCCCGCGCAAAGCCGCGGTATCCGTCTATGCCGGAACTGCCGATGGCAAGCAACACGAGCTTTGACAATCCCGCATTCAATATCATAGCGGGAGAAACCAATTATACCTTGCTTAACCTCGCCTCAGACCGCCGTATGGAATCTAGCCCGCAACTTGAACTATTTGATCGCCGCCGCCAGAAATAATTCAATTGACATAATTTCACTGTCTGTTTTATGGTCACCGCCATGGAAAACGAAACGCTATCTTTGTCGCAAAAACTGGCACAGGCCTTTAACACATGGCTGGAAACCCCTGCGGCGGTGGATAGGGGCATTATAGATAGAGATCTTGCCACGATATTCGCCGATGCTTCCCCCCAAACTTGCACTAACACCTATCTGGGGTTCCGGTTTGGTCTTCGGGACGGAACAAAAGAACAATCGTTCTTTGTTAATAATGACATAGATATGGTTTTTCTTCGAAACGCCCTGGCCCCCTCCTTCCTTCGCGAAACGAAAGATCTGCATGAACAGGCTTTGATGGCAGAATTGAACGCCGGTCCATCCTCCCTCACGCTTTGGCACAAAGCCTTCTCAAGCGCCAAAAGTACTATAGATGCTTATGGATCCGCATTAACGGAGCAAAATGAGGAATATATCCTTGATTTGATGAAGGCTGCGGGCGAACGCACAAGCTTGGCCCTTCGCCGATAATTCCTTGACATACCAAGACCGCGCCCTTATAAAACCCTCAAATTTCCTGTGATCGGCGTTTAAACCCGTGTCCAAGGATACCCCGCAGCCCGCGAATTTACGCGCACTGCGGTTAAACTGTTTTGTTAACAACGGATCGTAAATGTTTAGTTCGCTGAGCGAAAAACTGGGTGGGATATTTGACGGACTTCGGGGGCGCGCACGCCTGACCGAAGAGGACGTCAATGCCGCCGCGCGCGAGATTCGCGTGGCCCTGCTTGAGGCCGATGTCGCCCTGCCCGTTGTCAAAGACTTCATCGAGACCGTAAAGGCGAAAGCCATCGGCCAAGACGTTATTAAGTCCGTCACACCCGCCCAGCAAGTCGTCAAAATCGTCAATGACGCCTTGATCGAAGTTCTGGGTAGCGAGAGCGTTGACCTGACCTTCGGCCCTGCCCCGTCTGTCTATCTGATGGTTGGTTTGCAAGGGTCCGGTAAGACGACATCGACCGCCAAGATTTCTAAATTCCTCACCGACAAGAACCGCAAAAAGGTTCTGATGGCCTCGCTCGATACATCCCGCCCTGCGGCGATGGATCAGTTGAAAGTGCTCGGTGAGCAAACAGGTATCGCAACACTTGATATTGTCGCTGGTGAAACACCAATTCAAATCACCGAACGCGCACTCAAAGAAGCACGCGTTGGCGGATTTGATGTCCTCATGCTCGACACCGCCGGCCGCCTTGCCATCGACGAAGAGTTGATGAACGAAGTGGCCAGCGTTTCCAAACTGGCGAACCCGGTTGAAAAACTCCTCGTCGTCGATGCGATGACGGGTCAGGACGCGGTGACAATCGCCAAATCCTTCGATGAAAAAGTCGGCGTGACGGGTATCGTTATGACCCGTATCGACGGTGATGCACGCGGCGGCGCGGCCCTGTCCATGCGCGCAATCACTGGCAAGCCGATCAAGCTTCTCGGCACGGGCGAAAAATGGGATGCGATCGAACAATTCCACCCAGACCGTATCGCGGGCCGTATCCTTGGCATGGGCGATGTTGTCTCCCTCGTTGAACGCGCCGTTGAAACGATCGAGGCCGACACGGCCGAAAAGATGGCCGCGCAATTTGCGGCAGGCCAGTTTGATTTCAATGACCTTCTCGGACAGCTACGCCAGATGCAGAAAATGGGCGGTATCGGCGCGCTTGTGAACATGCTGCCCGGCCTTGGCAAAATGGCGTCGCAAATCGATGAATCCAAATTCGATGACAAGATCGTCAAACGTCAGGAAGCGATTATTCTGTCCATGACGAAAGAAGAACGCGAAAAACCGCAATTGCTCAATGCTTCCCGCCGCAAGCGCATTGCCGCCGGCGCCGGTATGAGCGTAAACGACGTCAACAAGCTCTGCAAACAGCAAGCCGATATGCAGACGATGATGAAACGCGTGAAGAAAATGGGCATGGGCAAAATGCTCGGCGCGATGAAGGGCATGATGTCTGACCGCGACGCGGCCATGCTGGATGACAAGGCGATGCAGGAAATGGCGGGCGGCAATCCGTTCGGCGGCGCTGGTGGCCTTCCCGGCCTTGGTGGAAAATTGCCGGGTCTCGGCGGCGCCATGCCGGGCCTTGGCGGACTTGGAAATTTTGGTGGCGGCATGCCGATGGGCGGATTCCCGACGCGCGGCGGCACCAAGAAAAACAGAAAAAAACGGTAACAAACTTTTTAAAACACGATTGAAAGACTAAAGGAGAAACTAAAATGGCACTTGCAATCAGACTGTCCCGCGGTGGACGTAAAAACCGCCCGCACTACGCTGTTGTTGTTGCGGACAAACGCGCAGCCCGTGATGGCCGCTTCATCGAGAAGCTCGGCACATACAACCCGCTGCTGGCAAAAGATGACGCAAATCGCGTTACATTGAACGCCGAACGCATAAAATACTGGCTGGACCAAGGCGCGATCGCATCCGACCGCGTTGCTGTGTTCCTTGGCAAGGCCGGCATTGCTCCGGTTCCGGCGCAGAAAAACAACCCGAAAAAGGCTCTGCCGTCTGATAAGACAAAAATGATGCAGGCAGAACGCGCGCAGAAGAAAGCCGATGCCGCCGAAGCCGCAAAGGCCGCTGAGGAAGAAGCCAAAGCCGCAGCTGCTGCTGCTGCCGCCGAAGCCGAAGCTGCAGCCAACGCTCCTGCTGAAGAAGCACCGGCAGAAGCACCGGCAGAAGAAGCCGCCGCTGAAGAGCCAAAGGCCGAATAGTTATCAAAGTTCACACCCCCGCCCTTCAAGGCGGGGGTGTCTCATTCCAGCCGTTTTCGGAACGGCACATGTTAGAGAATTTTAATGGATATCCATACCATCTATGCCTTTATCGGCTTTGTGCTTGCCGCCTACGCCGTCATCGGCAATGACTCCGTCCAAACCCTTGGGACATTCATCGCATCGAATAGCCGTGTCTTCAAATGGCAATGGCTCTGGTTTGCGGCCGCGCTTGTCATGGTCGGAACGCTTAGTTACGGATGGTATGCGTATGACGGCGATATCTCCTATGGCAGGCTCGATAAAATTCCGCCTGTTCAGATTGAATGGTATCATGCCGCCGCGCCCGCCATACTTATCGGCCTGACATGGTTCGGCATTCCTGTTTCTACAACCTTCCTGGTCCTTTCGGCCTTCGCCTCCACGGTCGTGCTCGAAAGCATGCTGATCAAAAGCGCGAGCGGATATATCTGCTCGGCCGTTCTTGCCTATATCTTCTGGATGGTGCTGGCCCACTTCCTCAATGAAAAACGCAACATGGTAAAGCGCGAACACCGCATGCACTGGCGCGTGCTGCAATGGGGATCGACAGGCGTTCTCTGGTACGCGTGGCTGTCACAGGATATGGCGAACATCGCCGTGTTTCTGCCGCGCCAGATGCCATTAGAAATGTTTATTGGCGTGTTAATCCTGCTCTGCGCCCTGCTCGCCCTTATATTCTGGCAACATGGCGGTAAAATCCAGAATATCATTCTGGAGAAGACCGGCTCGCGATTCATCCGCTCGGCCACCATTATCGATTTCGTCTACGCCCTGATTTTGATTTACTTCAAGGAAATCAGCAATATTCCGATGTCGACGACATGGGTGTTCGTGGGTCTTTTAACGGGCCGCGAACTGGCGATTGCCACCGTACACCGCGCCGATTACAAATTTAAGTATGTCTTCCCGATCATCGGCAAGGATTTCTTTAAAATGATGGTCGGCCTTGCCGTTTCCGTCGCGCTGGTCCTTGCCATCCACTATCTGATCGATCCGTCGGCGCAGGTGAGCGAATGAGCGAAAGCAAACGCATCCTGATCGGTGAAATTGCAACGGCGCATGGCATCAAGGGCTATGTGAAGGTGCGTTCGTTTCTGGACGATGAAACCTTGCTGGAAGGCGATCATGTCTATACGTCCGAAACCGGCGACCAAACAATTTCTCTAACCTTAAAAAATCCGATGAAGGATATATGGTTGGCAACAGTCGAAGGTATTACAGACCGCAATGGCGCCGAAGCCCTGCGCGGCACACAGCTTTATATTGATCGTGACACCCTGCCCGACACAGACGACGGCGAATATTACATCGAAGACATGAAGGGCTTGAAAGTCATCGCCAAAGACGGCGAAGAAATCGGCACCGTGCTGGACGTCGTGAATTTCGGCGCGTCTGACCTTATCGACATCCGCCCTGCAAAAGGCGGGCAGAATTTCTACCTACCCTTCACGGATGATTGCGTTCTGGAAGTGGATTTCGAAAAAGGCGTGGTCATTGCCGAATTGCCGGAAGGGCTGCTCCCATGAGCGACGAAGCCCTGATCTTGCTAGAGCGCTGTTACGATCTACCGCAGGCACATATGATCCGAGGCCTTCTTGAGACCAATAATATTCCTTGCTTCCTTATGGATGAAAATCATACTGCTGTTGCATGGCATCTCGGTGTTGCGTTAGGCGGAGCACGCGTTATGGTTCATCAGAGTGACTTTAACCGCGCAAAACAGTTGTTGGCGGACCTAGTAAATGTCAAAAATGAGTCTGAAGAGAGGCCATACTTGAAAAGCTCTCCCCTTAGAAACACCGCAAATCTTTTTCTTGGCCTCTTCGGATTGTTTTTTTCTGGCTTGCCGTTGGTGATGCCAGATAGAGAAAGAAAAAAATGAGCAACTGGCACGTCAACCTCCTCACCCTCTTCCCCGATATGTTTCCGGGATCCTTGGGGCAATCTTTGGCAGGGCGTGCGCTGGAGCGCGGCGACTGGTCCTATAGCGCCGTCCAGATCCGCGACTTCGCAACCGATAAACACCAAACGGTGGATGACACACCGTTCGGCGGCGGCGCGGGTATGGTGATGCGTGCCGATGTGATTGAAAAAGCACTGCTCTCGCTACCAAATGCAGGCCGAAAAATCTACATGTCCCCGCGCGGCAAGGTGCTTAATCAGGCGCTCGTCAAGGAACTGGCGGCGGAAAGCACCCTCACCATTCTTTGCGGCCGGTATGAAGGTGTGGACCAGCGCGTTCTGGACGCCCATGGGTTCGAGGAAATCAGCATTGGCGATTACGTCCTGTCGGGCGGCGAAGTGGCCGCGCTCACCATGATGGATGCCTGTATCCGCCTTCTCCCCGGCGTGATGGGGAACGAAGCGACACCGGATGCCGAAAGCTTTGGGTCCGGCACCGGCGGCCTTCTGGAATATCCCCATTATACCCGCCCCGCCGAATGGACGATGGCGGACGGCCAAGTCCTTGTAGTGCCAGAGGTTTTACGGTCCGGCGACCACGCCAAGGTGGATCAATGGCGCCTTGATCAGGCGCTTGCCATTACTGCCGCCCGGAGGCCCGACCTCCTCCCCAAAAAGTAAAGAAAAAGCTTGCCGGAACAGGGCGTTTCCGGTAAAACGGCGCCAACTAACAACGCAAAAAACATAAGGAAATAGCCAAATGGCCAATACACTTCAAAAATTTGAAACCCGCCAGATTGAAAAAATGGCGGACAAAATCAAACAAATCCCAGAATTTTCGCCGGGCGACACTATAAAAGTAAACGTCAAAATCAAAGAAGGTACGCGTGAGCGCGTTCAGGCCTATGAAGGTGTTTGCATCGCCCGTTCCGGCGCCGTCGGCAACATCAATGCCAGCTTTACAGTCCGTAAAATCAGCCTCGGTGAAGGCGTCGAGCGCGTATTCCCGCTGATGTCCCCCACGATTGAATCCATCGAACTGGTCCGCCGTGGCTCCGTTCGCCGTGCGAAGCTGTACTACCTGCGCGACCGTCGCGGTAAGTCTGCCCGTATTGTTGAACGCACAACTGGTCACGGCCTGGAGACACAGATCGACGAAGCCACAGCAAACCTGACAAAAACACAAAAGACAACGAAAAAGCAGGAAGCCAAGAAGGCCGCCTCTGCCGCCGCCCGTCAAGAGCAGGAAGCCAAGGCAAAAGCAAAGGCCG
>CBFGQF010000016.1:0-16725 GCA_965650865.1 uncultured Alphaproteobacteria bacterium
GTTCATCGATATCTTCTTCGACAAAAATCGGGACGATCAAATCATTTGCCGTCACGGTGTTTTCGCGCACAAGGTCCCGGATCGCCGGCGTGCGGCGCAGACGGCGCATCCGGACATGGGGAAAGGCGTCGGAGGAGAGGCTCTGCACCCGCATCGTTTCGGCATGCGGATTGCCGGAGGCCGTATCGGATTTTTCGAGTGTCGATTTCAGGTTTTTAATAATGTCGGATCCGGACATGGGGCCCCCTTATATTCTGCCTTCCGGAATAGGCCTTTTCGGAGCAAAAGTAAATGGTTTTTGCCCCTGTATTACGGGCCTGCGGGGGTAATTCCGGCCAGATCGGCTTGTGCCACTGGTTTCACCGGAAAATCGCCGCTCGCGCTGGATAGAAGACCAAAACGGCACCATGATGTGGTGAATTTGAATTCATCCAGACCATCCAGTGTATTGCGGGAAGCGGGCACGGAGGCCTGAATAACCCATGGCGCGGATTCTTTGTCATAGCGGCATATGTAGAAGGGCGGCGTGGCTTTGCCTGCGGCCTTCTGACGGGTGAGCATATGATCCATGAATTCTTTTAAATGCGGTTTTCCTTCCTTACCGAAGATCCAGTTGGCCATAAGTTCGTTTTGCCAGTCGAAATCTTCGATGAGGTCGATTATTTTTCTCGATCTCGTTCCCAAAGCATATGTGTTGCCGGAGAAGTGATCGAAGTCATATTGCAGCGGCATGAATGATTTACCTTTTGCGAAACTGGTTTCATCGAAATTCTGTAGTTCCTCCAAAGTGTGTTTAGAGTCTGAAATATAGGCGGGTTCAGGCAACCGGTCGCGGCCGAAAAAGAAGGAATTGTTTCGTATGACAATGGTCATTTCTTTCTTAAGATCGGAACAAAGAATATAGGCGCGGCGGTATTCTATATAGAGGTTGTCTTTTTCAAGCGCGAACCCTGTGCCGTAATAATCGCGGTCAGGGTGGCCGGGGGGAAGGGATGGATCAAGCACATCACTGGGACGTTTCAAACGCTCCATTCCATATCGTTCCATCAATGAACCTTGGTTGCCAAACCCTTGGGCCAGAAAGCGCCATTCCGGAAAGGAAAAGCCGATACGTCCAACCATACCGAACAATTGGCAAATGTGATCGGGGAATCTGGTTGATCCATCAAGCTTATGCAGCGGAACATTCGGCACCAGAGTTTTGGTTACATGCTCTCTTTGCGGTCTGGAAAATTTTCCAGCGTTCAGAAGCATCATGGCTTCGGGGAGCCAGTCATCGCCTGCGCGATAGTTACTAATAGTATCAAATGCCTCTTGTGTGTTTCTTGATTTTAAAATGGCGGGTAGTCGCGCCGCCAGATCCTTTGCGTTTATTTCTTCATTCGTGGCCTGCGTGAATTGCGGTTTCATAGTGTGACCGCCAATGGTTTTTCCGGCTTGTAAGGCGTAAGTTCGCGGAAAGCATTGCTGCGGGTTTCTTCCAGATAAAAGGAAACAACCTGCCCGTATATTTTATCGCTCATGCTTTCCCGCACATAGTCTTTGGAAAGCAAACCGGCCTTGTACATCAAAAACAAATCCACTTCGCGCATGTAATGCGCCTGCGTTTCAAACCGGCCACAATCGCAATCCACCTCGCGGCTTTTATCGATGGCGATTTGTGGCACACCAAGGTAATCGCAAATTTCGAGCACTTCGCTTTTATATAGGTCGATGATCGGCTGCATACTGACATTTCTTGAAATCTGGCTGTAATTGCCGAGCGCGGCTTCGGTGGCGTTGCGCGTTCCAACGACGAAATAATGATTGCCCGAAAGCCCTGCGCGAGGATCCGTGTCACGCACGGCGCGGCTGAACAAATGTCCCCAGCGTATATTGTCATCGCTGCGCGGGATCGTGTCATCGATTTCGAATTGTGCCTTGGGGGCGCGGCTTTTCAGCCATGGCAGTATATCGCGGGCGACCCAGTTGAATTCGGTTTTGGCGCAGATGATTTTTCCTTCCACCAACTCGTTATGCTTGCCATGTTCGAAATTGAGGCCGAGGACGCGGTGCTGTCTGTTCTGCCGTTCGAAGGCTTTTGCACAGGCAAGGAAGGTGAGGATGGAATCGGTGCCGCTGATTCCGACCAGAAGGCCGGGGGCCCGTTCCTGAACCGCTTTTTCGCCGATCCATGACACGATGGCTTCGAACGTGGCGGCGGGTTCGATTCGGCGCGGGGCGGCGGGCAAGGGCTGATCTGACATTGTACGTCTCTTACAAATTAAGGTTATGAAAACATTAGGCTGTAAAAAACCGTGCTGGCAAGGGGATTTATTGCGTATGCAGCAAGAAATGGTTAATATTTATCGCGTAGTCTAATCCATGGGTCATTCCGGCCCATCATGTTGTCAAAACTGGAGTATCCCAAGTGTCCACACCGTATTTCGACGCCATACAGTTAATCGAACGCCTGCACCGTTACTTTTTGGATGTTGTGAAGGTGGAGCTGGACCGCAAGGGGATTCAGGATATCAACAACGTGCAGGCGATGATTCTCTATAACATCGGCCATGATGAAATGACGGTCGGGGAGTTGACCCTGCGCGGTTATTACCTCGGCTCCAACGTGTCCTACAACGTCAAGAAGATGAGCGAAAACGGCTATATCGAGCAGGAACGCTCGGTTCACGACAAACGCTCGATCCGCGTGAAACTGTCCGATAAGGGCAAGGAAACCTACAAACTTCTCTCTGATATGTTCGCCCGCCATGAAGAAAAAATTCAAGGGACAGAACTGACGGATGCCCGTATGACGGACCTGATCAAGACCATGAAGATGTTCGAGCGTTTCTGGACATCCCAGTCGCAGTTTACCGGCCTTGCGTCGATCGACGACGAAGAATAATTATGCGCCAAAACCGCCATGTTGGCCGGGTCCAGCAGGGGTTTTCAAGCCATATGATTCCGGGGCGCCTTTTGCTTTGTATGTCATTTTTATTTCAGCGGGAGCCGTGTCCATGCTGCGTCCGCCGATAAGGCTTTGTACGGTAAAAATTGGATAACCCCAAGATTTGCCCTTGTCTGACTGGCATAAAACAACATCGCCATCCTGCATTTTGAAAGACATAAAAGCAGCCCGGTTGAACTCGGCCGCATTACCTATTTCATAAAGCTTTCCTGTTTCGGCTTTCTGGGTTTTTGCAAACAAATTCATTTTGATCTCTCCTTTGCCTAAACGATAAAGCAGGGAGGGGGTGTGTCAACCCTTTATGAAAACGTTCCGGGCGTTTCTGGACATCCCAGTCGCAGTTTACCGGCCTTGCGTCGATCGACGACGAGGAGTAATTAATGCTTGACATAACTACTGACTATGTTTATTTTCCCTTAAATAAAAGTAGGCGGAAAATTAAAAATGTTGGTGGATACGAAAATAAAGTTTACTGAAAAAGAAGCTGCGTTTCTGCAAACCAGCACCAGTGATTTAAATGTTTCGACAAGAACAAAAAGCTGCCTGCTAAATGACAACATTATGACAGTTTTCACTCTACTTCAGTTTGAAGATAGAGACTTGTTACGAATTCCAAGTTTTGGACGTAAAAGTTTAAATGAGCTCAAAGAAATATTGGCCGTGAATGGATTTCACACTGGAAAGCTAAAGCCTTATGCAGGTCAGCTCGATGCAGTTGATATTAGCGATCTAAAAACCTTGGAAGAGGCCGGTTTTCTGGATGTGGGTCAGTCTGTAATATCTCAGGATCCAGTAATGCCCGCTACTCCTTTGGCGCCAATATCATCCTCATCCTCAGATGTTCTTTCAGACTGGATAAATGATGTTTTGCCCGAAAGTCTGCGCAATGGTCTTTCGCCACAATTTTTATCTTCTGTTCTAAATTCTCCGGAAGTGAAAAGCAAAGTTCGCCAAACTGTTGTAACGGCGATTACCTCCGGCTTGAATTTAAACGATATCAAGTAAACGCCTGCAACCCCGTCTGTGCCCGGCCCAGAATGAGGGCATGTATGTCATGCGTGCCTTCGTAGGTGTTGACGGCTTCCAAATTCATCACATGACGGATCACGTGATATTCATCGGCGATGCCGTTGCCGCCGAGCATATCACGGGCGGTGCGGGCAATATCGAGCGCCTTGCCGCAATTGTTGCGTTTGAGGAGCGATATCGCTTCATTCGGTGCATGATCATCTTCACGGAGTTTTCCAAGGCGCCATGACCCGAGCAGGCCGAGCGTGATTTCGGTTTGCATATCGGCGAGTTTCTTTTGCACCAGTTGCTGGGCCGCGAGCGGTTTGCCGAAAATGACGCGGTCCATCGTGTATTCACGCGCCTTGTGCCAGCAGGCCTCCGCCGCGCCCATCACGCCCCAAGAGATGCCGTAACGTGCGGAATTCAGGCAAAGGAACGGTGATTTAACGCCTTTTGACCCTTCCAGCAGGTTTTCATCCGGCGCAAACACTTCATCCATCATAATTCCGCCGGTTGTGGAGGCGCGAAGGGAGAATTTCCCCTCAATCTTCGGTGCCTCTAGTCCCTTCATGCCTTTTTCAAGGATAAACCCGCGGATATCCCCGCTCTCGCTCTCCTTCGCCCAGACGACAAAGACATCGGCGATGGGGGAATTGGTGATCCATTGTTTGGAACCGGAAATCTTGAAGCCCCCTTGAACCTTCTTTGCCACGGTGCGCATCGAAGATGGATCGGACCCGCCATCCGGTTCGGTCAATCCGAAACATCCGATTTTTGCACCAGAGGCCAGATCCGGCAGGTATTTTTGGCGCTGCGCCTCTGACCCGAACTTATAGATCGGGTACATGACCAATGATGATTGAACGGAAAGGGCGGAGCGGTAGCCGGAATCGACCCGCTCCATTTCCCGTGAGATCAAACCGTAGGAGACTTGGGAAACGCCGGGACAGCCGTAACCATCAATCGTCGCGCCGAGCAGGCCGAGTTTGCCCATTTCTTTCATGATCTCGGGGTCGAACTTTTCATGGCGGTTTGCCTCGATGACTCCGGGGAGAAGGCGATTTTGGGCGAAATCATGCGCCGTGTCGCGGATCATCCGCTCATCATCGGTCAAAAGCTCGTCCAGAAGCAGGGGGTCTTGCCAGTAGGGGGATGGTGCATCGGCCATGATATTGTCCCTTGGAAATCCGTCACTTTCATTTATTATACCCCTAAATGTCTGAACAGCCTCTAAAAAACCGCGAAATCATCTTCGAAATCATCCAGCTGGGGATTTACGCCAAAATCACGGCCATAGATGTCGCCACAGGGACCGAGGCGTCGATCAGCGGCCCGGCCAGCACGCCGGACCCGATTTTAAAGCGGAATGCCATCAACAGATTAGAATTCGTTCTGCGCAAGAAAGGCTTGATTGCGTGAGGCTCAACCCCTTATATCATGGGCATGACAATCAAACTTGCAATTGCATCCGACCATGGCGGCTACGCCCTGAAAGAATATCTGAAATCCAACTTTAAAGCCGTGCCGGTCGAATGGCTCGATTTGGGAACGAACTCGGAGAGTTCTGTCGATTATCCTGATTACGGGAAAAAGATTGCGGATGCGATTGTGGCGGGTGAGGCCGAGCGCGGTATCGCTATCTGTGGCACTGGTATCGGCATTTCCATCGCGGTGAACCGCAACCCGAAGGTCCGCGCGGCGCTTTGCACCGATGCGACCATGGCGCGGTATTCACAGCAGCACAATGATGCGCAGGTGCTTTGTCTCGGCGCACGGATCGTTGGCACCGAACTGGCGATGGATATTGTAAAGGCATTTTTGGAAACGAAATTCGAAGGCGGGCGTCATGGGGCCCGCGTGGAAAAATTGGGCAGTAGTTGTTGTTAAAAGGAAAGGGCGTGTCACATGAGCAATGCAGCGGAGAAAATAATGAGCGTAAATAACGGATTCTTCACAACGGATTTGAGAGACGCAGACCCGGAGCTGTTTGCAGCGATGGAAAAAGAGCTACAGCGTCAGCAAGACCAGATCGAACTGATCGCATCAGAAAACATCGTATCCAAAGCTGTCCTGCAGGCGCAAGGGTCTGTCCTCACCAACAAATACGCCGAAGGATACCCGGGCAAGCGTTACTATCAGGGCTGCGAGCATGTCGATGTGACAGAGCAACTCGCGATTGACCGTCTTTGCAAACTTTTCGGATGCAAATTCGCCAACGTCCAGCCGCATTCAGGCGCCAACGCCAACATGGGCGTGTTTATGGCGCTTCTGCAACCCGGTGACACATTCATGGGGATGGACCTTGGCCATGGCGGTCACCTGACCCATGGTTGCCCGGTCAATTTCTCCGGCAAATGGTTCAACGCCGTGACATATGGCATCAACGAACAAGGTTTGATCGACTATGATGCCGCCGAAAAAATGGCGCTGGAACACAAACCGAAAATGATCATCGCCGGTGCATCGGCCTATGCCCGCGTCATTGACTTCAAACGCCTGCGCGAAATCGCCGACAAGGTTGGCGCGTATCTGTTTGCGGATGTCGCGCACTATGCAGGCCTGATCGTCGGCGGGTCATACCCGAACGCATTCCCGCATGCGCACGTTGTCACAACGACAACCCACAAAACACTGCGTGGTCCACGCGGCGGTGCGATCATGACGAATGATGAGGATCTCGCGAAGAAAATCAATTCCGCCGTGTTCCCCGGCCTTCAGGGCGGTCCTCTGGAACACGTCATCGCGGCCAAAGCCGTTGCATTCGGCGAAGCGCTGAAACCGGAATTCAAACTCTACGCCAAGGCCGTTGTTGAAAACGCACGCATTCTGGCCGATACGCTGGTCGCGGGCGGGCTTGATATCGTTTCCGGCGGAACAGATTCCCACATGATGCTGGTTGATCTGCGCCCGAAAGGCCTGACAGGCAAGGCCGCCGACCTCGCGCTGGAACATGCCGGTATCACCTGTAACAAAAACGCGGTGCCGAACGATCCGGAAAAACCGATGGTGACATCGGGTATTCGTCTGGGAACGCCTGCGGGAACAACACGCGGTTTCGGTCCCGCCGAATGGAAAGAAATCGGCGGGCTGATTCTCGAAGTGCTCGATGGTTTGAAAGCAAATGGCCCCGAAGGCAACGCCGCCGTGGAAAAAGCCGTGCGTGCCAAGGTGAAAGCCCTGTGCGACCGATTCCCGATTTATGACGGAGCAACGGCCGCGTAACCCAAAACAAAGGAGTAAGTTATGGACCGTGAAAAACTGATTGATGGGATCATCGAAACGTATCCTCCGGCACGAGATGCGGAGCAGGCGCGTGCGGGCCTGAATCGTTTGAACGATGACCAGATTTCGGATTTGCACGGGCGCATTACGGCCACTCATAAACGTGCGGTTAATCTACAGGCTCATCGCAAAAGTCTTACAGAGGCCAAACGGGCGGGCTTTGAAGGGGCGGAAGAAGAAGTCATTCCGTCCGGCGGCGACCAACATTTTAATATGACATAGGAGAATGAAATGAGCCTTAAAGATATTATCTCAAAAATATTTGGAAAAACAGAAACTGTGTCGAAAATTCCGACGTCGACAAACTCAGTTGGTGGAGCTTCATGCACGTCGGTCAGGGGATGTTCAATTGATACTGGCCGCAGGTTTGAGCCACGCGTGTAAGGGAAAATAATGCGCTGCCCGTTTTGTGGACATGAAGAAACGCAGGTGAAGGATAGCCGTCCGAGCGACGATTCATCCTCTATCCGCCGCCGCCGCAATTGTCCATCGTGCGGGGGACGTTTCACGACCTATGAGCGCATTCAACTCCGCGATCTCGTCGTTGTGAAATCCGGTGACCGCAGGCAGCCCTTCAACCGCGACAAAATCATCCGCTCCATGCAGGTCGCGCTCCGCAAACGTCCGATCCAGATGGAGCAGATTGAAAAGGCTGCGAACGGAATCGTGCGCCAGCTTGAGAGCTATGGCGAGCCGGAAATCCCCGCGAGCGAGATCGGCCACAGCGTGATGCAGGCGCTGATCGAACTCGATATCGTCGGCTATATCCGTTATGCCTCCGTCTACAAGGACTTCCGTGAACCGGAAGATTTCAACGCCTTTGTCGAGGAAATTCAGGCGCTGCAGAGTGAGAAAAAACGATTGGTGAACGAATAATGTTCACCGGTATAGTCCAGGGCACAGGCACAATTGCCGTCATTAAAGACCATGATGGTTTGCGCACATTCGAAATCGAATTCCCCGATGGGTTTTGCGTCGGCCTTGAAATCGGCGCGAGCGTGTCGATTGATGGCGTGTGCCTGACCGTTACAAAAATTTCTTCACCGACCCGCGCATCGTTCGATGTGATGATGCAGAGTTTGAACATCACAACGCTGGGCCTTTATGAAACGGGTCACAAGGTCAATATCGAACGCGCGGCGAAAGATGGCGCGGAAATCGGCGGGCATCCCTTATCGGGTCATGTCGATTGTACGGCGACCATTTCCAAGGTCGAAACATTCGATGGTAACAAGGTGATCCGTTTTGATGTTCCAACCGCGTTCATGCGTTATATTTTCGCCAAGGGCTATATCGCCGTGAATGGGTGCAGCCTGACGGTGTCGGAGGCCAGTCGCCCCGAAAACTGGTTCGAAGTCTGGCTCATCCCCGAAACGCGGCGCATTACGAACTTTGAAGATAAGCGTGAGGGCGACAAGGTGAATATCGAGATCGAGCGCGGCACGCAGGTTGTGGTCGATACGATCCGCGACACGGTTGCCGAAACGCTGGGTGCGCTGGAGCCTGTTTTACGCGGCATCCTTGAAGAAAAGGGCCTCAGCCTCGAAGATTTCATCAAGGCGCCCAAACAAATTTCCAAGCCCTAGACTTTTTTTATTCCACTCCGTATAGTCCCACTCAGTTCTCAGGGCGGGGCGCAATTCCCCACCGGCGGTATAGCCCGCGAGCGGTTCATTTGACCTTCAAATGAATGTCAGCAGATCCGGTGTAATTCCGGGGCCGACGGTATAGTCCGGATGAAAGAGAGCGAGCCATGGCACGTTTGCGAGTTGTTTCGTAGGCGGCTCTGTTGCTATGCCCTGACCAAAATTTATAAAGGGCAGACATGACACACATTTCATCCATTGAAGAGATTATCGCCGAAGCGAAAGCGGGCCGCATGGTGATCCTTGTCGATGACGAAGGACGTGAGAATGAAGGCGACCTGATCATTCCGGCGGAATGCGTCACGCCGGGCATTATCAATTTCATGGCCAAGGAAGGACGAGGGCTGATCTGCCTGTCGCTCGACGGTTCGATCTGTGACCGGCTTGGGCTTGAACCGATGGCCCGCAAGAACACATCCAAAAACAAAACGGCGTTTATGGTATCGATCGAGGCGCGGGAAGGGATAGAAACGGGCATTTCCGCCTATGACCGCGCTCATACGATTGCAACGGCGATCCATCCGGATGCATCGCCGGATCATCTGGCGCATCCGGGGCATGTGTTTCCGTTGCGCGCGGCCGATGGCGGCGTGCTGGCGCGTGCCGGTCATACGGAGGCCGCGGTCGATATTGCGGTGCTCGCAGGCTTTGGGCCGAGTGCGGTCATCTGTGAAGTGATGAAGGATGACGGCACGATGGCACGACTGCCCGACCTTCTGGAATTCGGTGCAAAGCATGGTTTAAAAGTCGGCACGATTGAGGATTTGATCCGCTATCGCCAGCAGCGCGCAGCGGCATAAAGGAGAAACCAAGATGAACGAAGACAAACCAAAGTCATTCCGTAAACTGCAATTCAAAACCAAACCGCATGTGATGATTGTCGAGGCGCGGTTCTATGAGGACATCGGAGATATGCTCATCGATGGTGCATTGGCGGTTCTTGCGAATCAGGGCGCGAGTTATGAACGCTTCACCGTTCCGGGCGCGCTGGAAATTCCGGCGGCGGTGGAATTCGGCGTGCAGAGCGGACGTTTTAACGCCTATCTGGCGCTGGGGTGTGTCATTCGCGGCGGAACCACACATTACGAGATTGTGTCCGGCGAAAGCAGCCGCGGCCTGATGGACCTTTCCATCAAACATGCGCTGTGCCTTGGCAACGGCATCCTGACAGTCGAGAACAAAGAGCAGGCGATCGAACGGGCGGACCCGAACCAGATGAACAAGGGCGGCGGCGCGGCGCAGGCGGCGCTTGAGATGCTGGCCTTAAAACAATCTTTGCAGCCCTAAGCGTATAATTATCTTGATTTCACAACCCTAACCATGGTTTTTACCGACCCATGAACGAAGCCGCATCCCCAGATTCCAAAAAACCATCAGCCGTTGCCATGCGCAATGCCGCGCGCCTGATGGCGGTTCAGGCCGTCTATCAGATGGCCGTGAACAAGAAAGAGCCTGCCTTTGTGGTGGATGAGTATCTCTATCATCGCAGCGGTAAGCCGATTGAAGGCATCGAACTGGTCGAGGCGGATGCGAATCTGTTCACCAACATCGTTCTGGGCGTGGCCGAACGCCGTTATGACCTGACCGAAATCGTGAATGCCAACCGCCCGAAGCGGGAGGGGGCCGAATTTCCCGATGAACCGCTTTTGATGGCCGTAATGCTTTGTGGTGCCTATGAGCTTCTGGCCCGCCAAGATATTGATTTTCCGTTAATTATTTCGTCATATGTCGATGTTGCGGGAGCGTTCTTCCAAGGCAATGAACCGAAACTGGTCAATGGCGTGCTTGATTCCGCCCGCAAGGTCCTGCGCTAAAAAGCGGCGCCACAAGCCGCTTTTGTCCCCTTATTTCACCTCTTGTTAATATATTGCAGTGTAACATAATGAGGGGTACTTGAAGGGTTCACGCAATCATGAAGCTTGCAGTAATTGCATTGGTAGCGCTTGTGCTGCTCGGCGGTGGCGGAGCAGGGGCCTATTATTTCCTTATCAAGCCCGCGGAAGCATCGCTCGGACCGGCCGATGAAGCCAAAAAGGCCGAACATGAAGCCAAGCTGGCAGAAGCCGAAGCGGCGGCGGAGGCCGCAACGAAATTCGTCCAGATCGACGCCCTGATCCTGCCCATCATTGATGAACGCGGGATCACGCAAAATATCAGCCTTGTTATCTCCATCGAAGTCCCCGATGAAGCCGCTGCGACCGAAGTTCAGCGCCTCTCCCCGCGTCTGCGCGATGCCTATATTCAGGATATGTATGGGGCGCTCAGCCGGAAATCCGTTTTGAAAGACGGCGTGCTTCAAGTCGCGCCGATCAAGGCCCGCCTGGAGCGCGCAACCACCAAGGTTTTGGGGGAAGATAAGGTCAAGGACGTTCTCCTCCAAGTCGTCCAGCAGCGCCGCGTTTAGTATTCGCCCTGTTTATTTGCCGCTTTGCAGCATAACAGCCTTGTAAAAGGCTGTTTTTATTTGGGTCTTGTGCCTTGCCAACTATCCAAAATGGGTGCACCCTTTCTGCGGTCCGGCCGAAAGGGCCGCGATTACTGACCCAATAACAAGCAATCAAGGGGAATATTATCATGACGGATATGTATATCTATCTCATGATCGCCTGTTGCGTCATGGCTTCGCTGATTTTCAGCCAGCTGTGGGCGCACGGTGTCATGAAGCAAAGCGCGGGGAACGAGCGCATGCAGGCGATCGCCGCCGCCGTTCAGGAGGGCGCGAAGGCCTATCTGAACAGACAATATAGAACAATCGGCCTTGTCGGCGTTGTCGTCGCCGTTGGCCTTTATTTCCTTCTCGGATGGCATGTGACTGTCGGCTTCGCGATCGGCGCGATCCTCTCCGGCGTTGCGGGCTATATCGGCATGTTCGTTTCTGTCCGCGCCAACGTCCGCACGGCACAAGCCGCAACGAATGGCCTGGAGGCCGCGCTTGAAGTTGCGTTCAAGTCCGGTGCGATTACGGGGATGCTGGTCGTCGGTCTCGGCCTGATGGGGGTTGCTGGATATTATTATATACTGGAACACCATGCGGGCTTTGAACTGCGCCAAAATCTGGAAGGTCTTGTCGGTCTCGGCTTCGGTGCCTCGCTGATTTCCATCTTCGCCCGTCTTGGCGGCGGTATCTTTACAAAGGGTGCCGATGTCGGCGCTGATCTCGTCGGTAAAGTGGAAGCCGGAATTCCGGAAGATGATCCGCGCAACCCGGCCGTTATCGCAGACAACGTGGGTGACAATGTGGGTGATTGCGCCGGTATGGCCGCCGACCTGTTTGAAACATACGCCGTGACAATCGTTGCGACGATGTTGATTGCGGTGAGCGTGTTCACGGCGGAAGTTGCACCGGTTGTTGTCATCATTCCGCTTTTGATCGGGGCGCTTTCCATCCTCGGTTCGATTGCGGGTGTTTACTTCGTTCGCCTTGGCAAGAAAAAGAACATCATGGGGGCCCTGTATCGCGGATTTATCGCGAGCGCGGTTTTCTCTCTGGCGTTCATTTCGGTGCTGTTCACGAATATCGGCCTTGATACGGAACTGGCGCTCGCCGGTGAGAATGCGGGTTCGATTTCGGTACAGAACCTTTATTACTGTACGCTTGTCGGTTTAGGCGTGACAGGTCTGATGATCTGGATCACTGAATACTATACAGGCACAAACCACCGTCCCGTGCAGATGGTTGCCAAGGCATCCGAAACAGGGCACGGCACAAACGTGATCCAGGGGCTTGCCATTTCGATGGAAGCAACAGCCCTGCCGGTGATCGTGATTTGCGCCGGTATCTATCTCGCCTTCAGCTTTGCCGGATTGTTCGGAATCGCGATTGCCGCGACGACGATGCTCTCCATGGCGGGGATGGTGGTGGCGCTGGATGCTTACGGCCCGGTCACAGACAATGCCGGCGGTATCGCCGAAATGTCGGGACTGCCGCCGGAAGTGCGCGTGACGACCGATGCGCTCGACGCTGTCGGTAACACGACGAAGGCCGTGACAAAAGGCTACGCGATCGGTTCCGCTGGTCTTGCCGCGCTCGTTCTCTTCGCCGCGTATACCGAAGAGATCAAGCACTATTTGCCTGACCTCAACATCACATTCCCGCTCGAAGAGCCGTGGGTTGTGATCGGCCTGTTCATCGGCGGTCTTCTGCCGTACCTGTTCGGTGCGATGTCGATGACAGCCGTCGGCCGTGCGGCAGCGAGTGTTGTTGTGGAAGTGCGTCGTCAGTTCCGCGAAATCCCGGGCATCATGGAAGGCACTGGCAAGCCGGAATACGGCAAGGCGGTTGACCTTCTGACCAAGGCCGCGATCAAGGAAATGATTATTCCTTCCTTGCTCCCGGTTCTGGCCCCGGCGGCGCTGTTCATCATCGTTCGCCTGCTGACCGGTACGTGGGAGCCGGCGTTCCAGGCCCTCGGCGCAATGCTGCTCGGCACGATCGTCACAGGCCTGTTCGTCGCCATCTCGATGACTTCGGGCGGCGGCGCATGGGACAATGCGAAGAAATTGATCGAAGAGCAGGGCGGCAAGGGTTCCGAAACCCACAAGGCCGCCGTGACGGGCGACACTGTCGGCGATCCATACAAGGATACCGCCGGTCCTGCCGTCAACCCGCTGATCAAAATCGCGAACATTGCGGCCATTCTGCTGGTCGCCATCGCCGCGAAGTTTATCGCTGGTTAATGTCATCCTGAGCGTCGCGAAGGATCTCAAGAGATTCTTCGGCTTAGCCTCAGAATGACACAGAAAATAAAAGCCCCGTGCAAACGGGGCTTTTTTTGTATATGAAGGGCGCATGGCACTCGAAGCACTTAGCATCATTGACATCGGTTCAAATGGCGATGGTATCGCACGCCTTGATAATGGCAGCGTTGTTTTCGTTCCTTTCGCGGCAACGGGCGATATGGTCATGGCGAATGTCACGCGTGATCAGGATGGTCAGCTGCGTGCGAAGATCGATAGTTTTCTTTTGAAATCTCCGCAGCGTGTCACGCCGCCATGTCGTCATTTTGGAATCTGCGGCGGCTGTGCGCTTCAACATATCGATCCGGAAAGTTACCGCACCTTCAAACGAAAAAATGTGACGGATACTCTACAACGTGCGGACATAGAATTGCCGGACGATATCGAAGAAGTCTTTATTCCACCGTACACAAGACGCCGTGCGAATTTTGCGGCACGCGTGACAAAAGGAAAAACCATTATCGGTTTTCATGAGCGCCGGTCCGCAACGATTCGCGATGTGCCGGATTGTCATTTGATCAATGACGATGTCCGCCGTGTCATGGAACAATTGCGTCCCTTCATTGCCGATATCGCGGGTGAGGGGGCGAAGATGGATATCCTCATCCAATACTTTAACGGGCAAGTTGAAATTGGATTGACCGGAAAAATTGCACCGGGATGGGAGGCGCAGGCAGCACTCGCTGACGCTCTACGCGCCACAGGTGCGTCGCGCATATCATTACGCGCTCGTGATTACGATATTTACGAAGTTTTGCTTGAGGAAAAATCTTGTTTCGCAACCTTCGGTGATTTGAGTGTGAATCTTGCGCCCGGGGCGTTTATGCAGCCGAGCGAAGAGGGCGAACGTGCCCTGACTGACGCGGTGCGGAATGGTGCCTCTGACGCTTCACGCATCGCCGACCTGTTTTGCGGCAACGGCACGTTTACCGGCCCACTCTTGCGGAACGGGCGTAGCGTAATGGCCGCCGATTTTGCGCAAGAGGCGATTGCCGCGCTCCAACGCGCTGGCGTACATGCGATTCACCGCAACCTGTTTAAAGAGCCTATGACGGCACATGAGCTGGACGGGCTGGACGCCGTGGTGATTGATCCGCCGCGGGCCGGTGCGCAGGCGCAGGTGCGGGAACTGGCACAAAGCAATGTGCCCACGATTATCTATGTTTCCTGCAATCCACAAAGCTTTGCCAAGGATGCGGTGCATCTGATCGCGGGCGGTTACGAATTTCAAAAATTAACCATCGTCGATCAATTCATTTGGTCCGCGCATGTCGAGCTTGTGGGAATTTTCCAAAAGACCCGTTGACATAAATATCAAGCGGCCTTTTAGTTATGGGCATGAAAAAAGCGTTCAATAAGTATGCGGAAGAATTGCCGGACGACGAGGTAGCTCTGTTCAACCAGCTTGTCACATGCGCGCAAAGGCATATGAAAGTCGATGCCGCTAACCTGCTGGAATTTTTGCAAGGAGAGCTTGCAGCGGAGATGACGGCGGCGCTTCATCTTGATGCCTATAAAATTTTGAAATCCCATTATATCCTCACCAACACCGAAAACGAACATCTGGAGGATTCGATTGCGACAATCATCGATAATGTCCAGATCCGGCATAACAACCAACTGGAACGCATCAACAAAAGAAGGTTGCATAAAGACCCGGATGTTTTTTCCATCGGGGCCTATCATCACAATTTTCTAAACCGTCTGGCCAATGACGTGAACACGACGCTTAAATATGCGAGCGTTCTGGTGGCGGAATCGGCAATGGCTGTCCATGATGTGACACTTGTTCGCGCGAACTGGATGGAGCTTTATTTCGAACCGGTATTGCTTCCTAAACATGAGGCTCTAAATGCACCCGAAGCGCGTGATATCGCAGACATGATGACCTTGGCACCCGATGAAGTTTTTGGGTTTTTAAACGGATATTTTTCGTGCGCTTTATATGAGGATGTTTGTAGCCTGTGCCCCAATCTTACGCGCGATCAAAGGGAAAAGTTCTTTTATGCCTTTGACGACCTTATGGATGATGTGAAGGATTATTATTCCGACGTAGCCAAGCAATCTATCGGCGCTAAATCACCCGATCCGCATGACCCTATATGGTACGAATTGACAGACCGCATCAACGGTACCCTTGAGGAAACGGCACCTGCCATATGCATGCTTTTGGTTGCAGCGCATGACACGCCGATTTGCGCGGCGGATTTAAAACTGCTCATCCCTTAGAATTTAACGATTGCCGCCTGCGGTATCGACCGCACTGCCGGCCGGTTTGTTGAACCGGCCGATATTGCCCAGAAGCTGTTGCATCACCGTTATCTCGTTTCCGCTTGTCGGCGTTTTGCGGCGGACCATGGCGACATCGATCTGGTCTGATTCAACCTCGTCAATCACATCGACGATTCCTTCTTCGTTAAAGGCGACGACCACGATTTTCTTGTCGACGACTTTTGGATCGAAGATTCCGCGTTTTTCCATCTTCTGGCCGATGTAATACCAGACATTCTCATCGAATGGCGCCTTGGTGGTGGGGGAGCCGAGAGATTTTAAAACCGTCGTGCGCGTGCTCACGCCCGGGACGATTTCGGCCATGCGGAAATCCTCGACGATATTGCCGCGCGTTGCCTCCATCGGCGTACAAGCGGGCAGGGCCAGAAGCGCGAAAGCGGCAACGATCAGGACACGGGAGATATTCATAGTTTGCAAGCCTGTTAACATTTGTTATAGGGGTTATATCTTAAATCAATTGTCATGAAAAGGAAGCGCGCATGATTTCCGCCTGGCTAAAACGCCGCAAAGCCACCAGAAACGCCGCAGCCGGACTGTATCAGGCGGCCGTGAGCCAGTCCAGAGATCCGCTTTTTTATACAGAATTGGGCGTTGCCGACACGCTGGACGGGCGCTTTGACCTTGTAACGCTTCATGTTTTCTTGATCATGAACCGCCTTGGCGCGCTGGGACAGAACGGCAAGGCGCTTTCACAAGCCCTGTTCGATCATATGTTTACGAACATGGATGTTACGCTCCGCCAGATCGGTATTGGCGACATGGGAATCCCCAAACATATGAAGCGTATTATGCGCGCCTTTAACGGCC
>CBFGQF010000017.1:0-16402 GCA_965650865.1 uncultured Alphaproteobacteria bacterium
AAATAGAACGCCGCCTACATCAGGCGCGCACGCCCAAAGAGGCCTTGTTCAACATACCGCCTGTCACATCGTCCCTTCTGGCGCTGATCGTGGCTATTCACATCCTCCTCAATCTGGTTTTGAGTCCTCAGGCAGCCGATGACATCATCATGAATTTCGGGTTCATCCCGGCGTATTTTTCCGGCGAGAACCCTACCCCGCTCCTTGCGTGGCTTACCCCGATTACGCATATGTTCCTGCATGGAAGCTGGCATCACATCGCCATGAACGGGTTCATGCTGCTGGCCTTTGGCAGCGGCATAGAACGCTGGCTGGGATCTAAACGCATGCTGATCCTGTTTTTCGGCAGCGGACTGTTCGGCGTGCTTGCGCATTATATTCTGAACACATCTTCGGAGTTCCCGATGATCGGCGCATCAGGTGGGCTTAGCGGTTTCTTCGCCGCCGCAATCGTGATGCTCAATCGCGGGCAGCAGGAAATGGGTGGACGCCTCGGCATTCTGCCTTTCGCCCTGATATGGATCGGCCTTTCGATCGGTTTTGGCATGATGGGCGGACCGGGCGGCAGCATGATCGCATGGGCCGCGCATGTAGGCGGTTTCCTCGGCGGGTTTGCCGTGATCAAGCTAATGCGGGCCTAGATTTTCTCGATCAACAAGGGGTTGCCAAAACCGCCTGTGACCTGATTTTGATTGGCGACAACGACGGGATGTCCCCAGACGATTGTATTGAACCCTCCGTGCGGCAAGGCAATCGGCGACCATTCGTGATAGACAATCCCGGTCAGCTTGCAATACCAGACCGGATCGGCCGGAGCCTCGGATGCCATTTCCAAAAGTTCTTTTGCGCGTTTCTGGTCATGCGTGCTCACCTCTTCAAGGCGCGATCGCAGACGGAAGATTTGCGCAGACGGGCGGGCTTTTTCCGCCTCGGCAAGATGCGCCCTCGCTTCGCCCCACAATCCGTCCTCAATCGCAACCATCGCCGCCGAGATTTGCGCATCGGGATTTTGCGGATGAATTGCCACCAGTTTTTCCTGCCATCTCAGTCGGCGCATAGAATCATCGGTTTTGTTTTCGGGTGCAACCTTGTCCCACCATACGGCAAGACCGGGATGCGGGTTTAAACGCCATGCGGTTTCAATCAGGGAAGCAATACGCGGCCTGCGCTTGCTGTTCCAGTATAGCTCTGCCAGATGCGTAACAGCAGGAACGAAACCGGGGTCGAGACGCACGGCGCGTTCTACTTTTTTCAAGGCATCCTCGTTCTTGCCTGTCGCAGCGTCGTCATCGGCCATGATCAGGAGCAAGGCGATTTCATCGCTTTTCGCCTGTGCTTCGTCCATGGCCTTAAACTTGCGCACCTTCGCGAGAGTCTGATAGGCGTTGTGCCATTGCTGGTTTTTAATCTCCAGATCATAAACCGATTTCACAATCCACGGCTGTTTCGGATTTTTTTCCATCGCGGTACGGGCATATTCGAGCGCAGCAATGTAATCTCCGCTATCCAGCGAGGATTTCAAAAGTCCGCGCACACCAAAGAACGCGGCATCCTTGTCCTGCAACAGCTCTTCAAAAGAATGACGCGCCAGTTCTTCTTCGCCGCGCAGACGTGCGGCCTGCGCCTCCAGCAAGAGCGGCAAACCGGTTTCATGCGGAATAAGGTGCCGCACCTCCTTCGCGTATTGCGTGGCCTTCTTCGCGTCCCCAGCGGCAAGGGCGACAAATCCACGGGTCAGTGACTGATATCCCTTTTCCCGGGCCTTAAGCCCGCGATAGTTTTTGTAACGGCCCGGCAGGCCGACAATCAGACCGATCACTTTAAATATCGCCATCATCAAAATGACAAGAACGACAAAGGCCAGAAGAAATGCGCCCAGTTGTACGGACAGCGTGTAATCCTGCCATGCAATATCGACCGCGCCGGGACGCGAGGCAAGCCAGATCGCCGCACCCGCGACAACACAAAGCTGAATGAAATACCACAATGCGCGGATCAAGCGAACCTCCCGCTATTGGTGAGTGAAGATAACAAGACAGGCCTTTTGTTATTCGGCCTGCGTATCAGAAAACCCTTTGAATCCTTTTGGCGCCGGCAGGACCTTGAAACCCGATTCCTCATCTTCGACAACGCCCTGCTGGCCCGGAAGTACATCCTGAACTTTTGCCTTGATGTCATCGACCGTCAACGGCTGGGCAGTGGAAGCGGTTCCCGCCGCGCTGGTCACATCCGCGCCGACCTTGGCCAAAATAGTCTGGCGAAGCAGGTTCTGCACTTGTTCGGCCATCAACGTCGCCTGTGCCTGATCGATGAAAGGCTGCGCCGTTTTCTTGGCATCCCCGTCGAGGGATTGCAGCGTGGCAATCGCACCCTGAACATCGCCCTGATCCAGTTGGGCTTGCGCCGTGGCAACGGCCTGCTGTGTGGCATTGCCGCCAATCACTTCGCCGTCCTTTTTCACATTGACGATTTCGGTGAGGCGCACCTTGGCCTTTTCCGTGATAGAAACATCTTCACCTTTTAGGGATGAAAAGACGATATCGCCCGCCATGGTCTTGAATTCTTCGGACAAACCTTCCTGAGTCAGCACGCCGCCTTTTTCTGCTTGTGGTGCAAGTTTGGTCAGCGCCGCCTGCAGCTCCGGATCATCTTCGCCCGCCAGTTTTTGCAACAGAACAAGATCTTCCTGAAACGGCGCGCTGCGGTTCAGCGATTCACGCAATTGTGCAAAGGCGATCAGCATCGCTGCGGCCTTCAAATCATTGCCCGTCACGCCCTGCAATGTCTGGCCCAGCGGGCTCGTTTGTTGTTGTTGCACCTGCGCGAGTTTGGTGTCGATTGAGTTCACCTGTCCATCAAGGGAGTCCACAATCTTGCGCAGTTCATCAACAGATGCCGACAACTGGCCATCGGCATAGGCGGCTTCGAGTCCGCGCACACGCGCCGTCAAATCGGCAAGGTCCTGCCCGCCTTCGGTTTCACGCAGTTTGGCCTCAAGCACGGAAAGACGGTCGGCGAGTGTACCTGCATCGGTTGCCAGTACGGCATCGCGAATATCTTCGGCCTGAATTGCAACATTCGTGACCTTTTTCTGAATGTCATCTGCCTGCGCGCGAAGTTCGCCCATCCGCATCTGCACTTCTTCGGGCACCATGCCCTTCAGGAAATTCGCGGTTTCATTCATAGACTGCACATCGGTGTCAATCGATGACATCTTGCCTTCGATTTCGGCCAGTTGTACATCATGCTGCTCTATTTTCTGCGCGGTCGGCCACAACAGGAATCCAGCGCCAGCACCCACCAGTACAACAAAAATCGCGGTAGACCACAGGCTCGCGTTCACAGCCTTTTTTTGGCCAAGCGCGATGGCGTTCATCAAGTCTTCGTGTGTGGTATCTATTTTGCTTTGGAATGAAGGCGGCAGGGGCTTTGCCTGCGGTTTGATGATCGGCTCGATCGTGATTTTCGGTTCGTCGCCTGCCTTGGTGTCTGCGGCTTTAATGTCGGCAAAGGCGCTCGTGGACGGGGCATGAATACCCTCGATGCCCACGACTGCCGGCGCAGGGTCGCCACCGTCCAGAAGATCGGTAATATCGATGCCGTTTTCGTTGGCTGCCTTGACAATATCCTCTCGGCGCGTACCCGGGATGACATCGCGTTTTTTCCATCCCTGCACCGTTGTGACCGGCGCACCGATTTTCGCGGCCATCGGGCGGATACCGCCAAATCGTTCGATAAACGCCGATGCATTTTTCAGGGAATCGTCTTCCAGGCTCATAGTAACTACCAATCCTTCACTTATGTTTTACGTCAAGTGGTCCAGCAACTCTATCATACCATATCGGTCGGGGGTGGGGGCCACAACCACTTCCTGAAATGGCAATACGGAAACGGACTCTACCACGCCCTCCCCTATGCACAAGGCCTTAATGATTTTGCACTGGCCTTCGCGGCCATATTGCCGGATCAAGTCCGAAAAAACCCGCCCGCCTTTGGCCGAGAACACCATAACAGCCTTAATTTCACGCGAAACCAGCGATTTCAGGACATCTAACGAGAGTTTTTCGGCGGAAATGGTTCTATAAACGATAATTTCATCGATTTTAATGCCTTTTCCCCTCAAAATCTCCGATAAATTCTGCGAAATATCCTCTCCACGAATGTAAATCGGGGATTTTAATCCTGCTTCAAAGGCCCCTGATAGCAAATCCACAAGATCGCTGACCGTACCGGACGCACTTTTAACCTGTACGAACCCCGCCTGCCGCGCAGCGTCCGCCGTATTGCGCCCCACTGTGTAGATAGGATGGTCCCGCTCCGCGCTTAAACGGGCAAAGGCCTGTACACCATGGGCAGATGTGAAAATAAGCGGATGTTCGGGGCCGGTTTCGGGCATATCGACCGGAAAATATTCGATGGATAAAACAGGTTCGGTCAACGGGATCAGGCCCCGCTCCCGCACGGCCTGCGCAATATCATCCGCATCCTCCTGCGCACGCAATATCACAACCTTATCTTGCATTATTCGAGGATATGCGCAGGAAGAGAATTTTTCAAACGCTCCGCCACGTGGATGCCAAGATCCGTGGCCTCGTGTAGCGACCCAATATAGGCGATATCATGATCGCGATAGATACGTTTCTGCCCCACATCGGCCACGTGAACATCAAGTCGGAATACCTTGCCCGTAACACGCGCATAGGCGCCGATGGCGGACCGACAAGACCCGTCCAGAAGTTGCAGGGCGCTGCGTTCAGCCATCGCGGCAAAACCGGACACATCATGATGAATTGCATCAAGCAAGGATCTTGTATCGGCATCATCCTCCCGCGTTTCAATGCCGATGATCCCCTGTCCGCATGCGGGCAACATCAAATCCCAATCGATCGGGTGAATGAAATCGCCTGTAATTTCGAGCCTGTTAAGCCCAGCCATCGCAAGAAAAGTCGCGTCGACCTGCCCCGCCGCAAGTTTTTCTAGTCTGGTATTCACATTCCCGCGTAAAGGCACGACCTCAAGATCAGGGCGCAGAGCCTGAACAAAAGCGTGTCTGCGCATTGAGGATGTGCCGATCACCGCGCCTTTGGGCAAATCCATAAAGCTCGATGCCTTATGGCAGATAAACGCATCTTGCGGATTTTCACGCTCCAGAAAATGATCGAGCGCCAAACCTTCGGGCAGGAATGATTCCATGTCCTTGGTTGAATGCACGGCGCAGTCAATTTCGCCGGCAATCAGGGCCTGTTCCAGTTCGCGGGCGAACAATCCCTTGCCACCCTGCTCTTCCGCAAGGCGCGTTTCACCGTCTTCCGGTTTCCAATCACCGGATGTTTTGATCACCACGATTTCGGTTTGCAGGACCGGATGCGCGGCCTTAAGCAGCGCCTCTACCGTATGCGCCTGTTTCAGGGCCAGAGGGGAACCGCGTGTGCCTATTTTTAAGGAAGATTGGGTCATGGATAATTTTTCTATCAGCCTTTCCCATGGCTGTCATCCCCGCTTTATGCGGGGATCCGGATGCCCGCACAAGGCGGGCATGACAAACCCCAAAAAACCATGCTAAAACCCCCTCCATGATCGTTCTTGGCATAGAAACATCCTGCGATGAAACCGCCGTTGCGTTAATCCGCGATGACAAGACGATTCTCGCCAATCTGGTGCTCAGCCAACTGGAAGAGCACAGGGAGTTTGGCGGCGTCGTGCCGGAAATCGCCGCGCGTGCACACATGGATCATCTGGATACCCTGATCGCCGCCGCCATGGCCGATGCCAAAATCGGGTTCAGAGATTTATCCGGTGTTGCCGCCACCTGCGGCCCGGGCCTGATCGGCGGCGTTATGGTCGGAATGATGGAGGCGAAGGCTATTGCCGCCGCGCACAACCTGCCCTTCGTCGCGGTGAACCATCTGGAGGCACACGCGCTCACCCCCCGTCTGACGAACAACCTTGAATTCCCCTATCTTCTGTTGCTTGTCTCCGGTGGCCATACACAAATTCTGGTCGCCGAAGATGTAGGCATTTATAAACGTTGGGGCACGACCATCGATGATGCGCTCGGTGAATGTTTCGACAAGGCGGCGAAACTGATGGGCCTGCCACATCCCGGCGGTCCGCATGTGGAAAAGGCGGCCATGCAATGTGTAGATCACGCCGAAGCGATTACGCGCTTTCCTCTGCCATCGCCTATGAAAGGGCGCGATGGCTGCGACTTTTCTTTCTCCGGTTTAAAAACCGCAGTACGTCAGCATGTTGAAAAATTGCCGGAAGGAAATCTGCAATTCGATGATGTCGCAATGCTTTGCTACGCATTCCAGGAAACGGTGGCAAATATTGTGGAAGAACGCTGTGCACAGGCCATCACGCGTTTTAAAAATGAGTATGGGAACCGTGATAACTCGCCATCGTTGGTGGTATCCGGCGGGGTCGCCGCCAATAAACGTATCCGCACCGCATTGCAAAAACTGGCGGAAAACAGCGGAATGGAATTTGTTGCACCCCCGCTTGAATTATGCTCGGATAATGGTGCTATGATCGCATGGACAGGCATTGAAAAATTATCGCGTGGATTATCCGATGCTCTGGATGTCCCGGCGCGTCCGCGCTGGCCGCTAGATCCCGGTGCGGAATCAAGGCCGGGCGCGGGCATTAAAGCTTAAAAAATCATCAACATTGAAAGTCAAGACATGAACAAGATAGGCATTATCGGCGGCGGCGCATGGGGTACGGCACTGGCGCAAGCACAGGCGGCGACAGGCAAGGATGTTGTTCTCTGGGCGCGCGAAGATGAAGTCGTGACCTCGATCAACGCCGCCCATGAAAACAAAATGTTCCTTCCGGGTATTGTGCTTGATGGTAAAATCCGTGCAACCGGCGACATGCTTGAGGCTGCGAAGACCGATGCCATCCTGATCGTATCGCCAGCGCAGCACCTGCGCAGCACACTGGAATCATTAAAGGGGCATGTTGCCGAATCCACACCGCTCGTCATTTGTTCAAAGGGCGTTGAAATCAATTCCGGCCTGCTTCTTTCACAAGTCGCAAAAGAGGTAATGCCCAAAGCGAAAATCGCCATCCTGACCGGCCCGACTTTCGCCGCCGAAATCGCGCGGGGATTGCCAAGTGCCGTGACACTCGCCATGGAAAACAAGGAAGAAAGCGAAAAGCTGGCGGAGCATTTAAACAGCCGCGCCCTTCGCATGTATGCATCGGATGATATCATCGGCGCGCAAGTGGGCGGGGCAGTTAAGAATGTCATCGCGATTGCCTGTGGCGTGATCGAGGGCAAGAAACTGGGCGATAGTGCGCGCGCCGCTCTTGTCACACGCGGCCTTGCCGAAATCGCCCGCCTTGCCGCAGCATTGGGCGCGAAGAAAGAAACATTGATGGGCATGTGCGGTGTCGGCGATATGATCCTGACCTGTTCGTCCATGCAATCACGCAACTTCTCGCTCGGCGTGGCCTTGGGACAGGGGCGCAAACTGGAAGACATTCTGGCAGAGCGTAATTCCGTGACCGAAGGCGTGCACACCGCCAAGGCGCTCGCCACCATGGCCAAAAACAATGCGGTGGAAATGCCGATTTCAATTGCCATGAACAAATGCCTGACCGAAGGCGCCAATGTCGATGACATCATCGAACAAATGCTTGACCGCCCGGTCCGCGCGGAAGCTGCATAAAAAATTTGTGCAAAGCAGAATCGAATAGCATTGCAAAAATAAAATGGCAGTGATTACCTTATGGCATATCAAATGTCATAAGGGGGAATTATGCCACATCTGAAACCCGCCGCGCCAGCTCTTATAGCGGCCTTTTATGCAGTCATGCCCACTGCCACGGAGGCAGCACTGCCAAACTATCAACCACTGGGTTATCTCGCCAGCTTGGACATAAAGAAGCCGGGCGGCCTTTCCCAGGCATGCCGTGATCCCAACCTTGCGGTTGAGGAGCTTGGATTCGTTTACATTCGCGATGAATCTGGCCTTGGCGCTTATAAAATGCCTCTTGAAGTTTTCGAGGCGAACTACAATTCCGAAACGCAGACAATCTCTTTTCCAACTGATACGCCTCGTGTACTCTGCCCCATATGAATTACTGGCTCTGCAAATCCGAACCCTACGTTTTTTCGTGGGATGACCATGTGAAAAAGAAGATCGAAGGCTGGCACGGTGTGCGCAATTACGCCGCCCGTAACAACCTTCGCGCCATGAAGGTCGGCGATCTCTCATTTTTTTACCACTCCAATGAAGGCCTCGAAATAGTCGGTATCATGGAGGTGGTGAAGGAAGCCTATCCGGACCCCACCGATGAAACAGGCCGGTTCGATCAAGTTGATTTCAAGGCGTTAAGGCCGCTTAAGCGACCCGTCACATTAAAGGAGATCAAGGCAACGCCCGAACTCGCCGATATGGCCCTGATCCGCCAATCTCGCCTGTCCGTCGGCCCGGTGACAAAAGCCGAATGGGACAAAATCATCGCGATGTCGAATTCTTAAGACACGCGTTCGATAAATATTTTTGAAAAGCCTTTGTCTTTTGCACGGCGCGCCATCATATTGCGCGCATGCCATTCACCCGCACACAATACGCTCTGCTCCTCCTCATTATCGTCCTGTGGGCCGGGAATGTAATCGCCATCAAATATGCGGTGATGGAATTGCCGCCCGTTACTGCGGCGACGCTGCGCTTCTTCCTCGCCTGCCTGCCCTTCATCCCTTTCGTGCAGTGGCCCGGCAGAAAACAATTCTGGACTATCTTACAAATCTCCATCCTCATGAACGTCCTTCATATCGGCCTGATGTTCGTGGGGCTACGTATGCTGGACGCAGGTAGCGTTGCGGTTCTTTTACAAACGCAAGTCATCTTTGCCACCATACTCGGCTGGCTGTTCTTTAAAGAAACAATCCGCTGGCGGACATGGGGCGGCATCGGTGTTGCTGTGGCGGGTGTCGTTGTCATGATCGGAAAGCCCGATATTCTGGCGAACCCAGCAGGGATTGCGATTATGCTGGTTTCCACCTTCGCCCTCGCGCTCAGCTATATCCGCATGAAACATTTACAGACAGTGCATCCTGCAACCTACATCTGTTTCTTTAATGTGCTGGCCGTGCCGTTCCTGTATGCAGCAAGCCTGTTGCTTGAACCGGGAAGCTGGGCCAGCCTGCCGGAGGCGAACTGGCAGGTCCTCGCACCCGTTTACATCTATCAGGCCTTCATTATCACGATGACGCATATCTGGTGGCAGAGATTGATGCATACAGGTGATATCGGTCGCCTCAGTGCTTTTTCGCTTATGATCCCATTCCTCGCCGTTATCATGTCCGTCTTCTTTTTGGGTGAACATATTTCATGGCAGATGACCGCAGGCGGTCTGCTCACAATGGCGGGGGTTGGAATCATTACACTCCGGCGCATTCAAAAAGGGCTGGAATAGCCGTTTCGCCGCAGCGCACAATAGGATATTCTTCAATCGTTAACGTCGCCCGTGGTAGAATAAAATAACAATAAAAAAGAATGGGTTGACCAACGATCGAAAGGCTTTTCCATGCTCGATACCAATCCCCTTTTCCCGCCTCCATCGGATTTGAAAACATCCGCCCATATCACAGCGGAAAAATACAAAGAGCTTTATAAACGCTCAATCCAAGACCCCGAGGGCTTTTGGAAGGATGTCGGTTCGCGCATCACATGGTTCAGGCAGCCGACCATCATCAAGAACACATCGTTCGATATGCCCGTCTCAATCAAGTGGTATGAAGACGGAATCCTGAACGCCTCCTACAACTGTATCGACCGCCACCTTCCGCACAAGGAAAACGATGTCGCCCTGATCTGGGAAAGCGATGATCCGAACGTCGATCAGCATATCACCTATGGCGAACTGAAGTCCGAAGTCTGCAAACTTGCCAATGCCCTCAAATCCCGCGGCGTGAAAAAGGGCGACCGCGTCACAATTTATATGCCGATGGTGCCACAGGCGGTTTATTCCATGCTGGCCTGCGCACGTATCGGGGCGATCCACTCTGTCGTCTTCGGCGGATTTTCACCGGACTCGCTCAAAGACCGTATCCTCGATTGTAAATCCGATGTGGTGATCACGGCCGATGAAGGCGTGCGCGGCGGCAAGAAGATTCCCTTAAAAGCCAACACCGACGAAGCCTTGAAACACTGCCCGAATGTGCACACGGTTCTCGTCTTTAAACGCACGGGCGGCGAAGTGGGGTGGAATCCAAAGGTCGATATCTGGTGGCACAATCTTGTTCATACGCAAAGCGATGTGTGCGAACCGGAAAAGATGAATGCGGAAGACCCGCTCTTTATCCTTTATACGTCCGGCTCTACAGGGAAACCGAAGGGCGTTTTGCACACCACGGGCGGCTATATGGTCTATGCCTCTTATACCCATGAATGCACGTTTGATTATAAACCTGGCGATATTTACTGGTGTACGGCGGATGTCGGCTGGGTCACAGGACATTCTTACATTGTCTATGGACCGCTCGCCAATGCCGCAACCTCGATCATCTTCGAAGGCGTGCCTAATTATCCGGACTGGGGCCGGTTCTGGCAGGTGGTGGACAAGCACAAGGTCAATTCCTTCTACACCGCGCCGACCGCCATTCGTTCCCTCATCAAGGCAGGGAATGACTTTGTGACAAACACATCGCGAAAAAGTTTGCGTATTCTGGGCACGGTGGGCGAACCGATTAATGCAGAGGCCTGGCATTGGTACAACGATGTCGTAGGCGAAGGGCGCTGCCCCATCGTCGATACATGGTGGCAAACGGAAACCGGCGGGCACATGATTACGCCGCTACCCGGAGCCACGGCAACCAAACCGGGATCGGCCACATTGCCCTTCTTTGGCATTAAGCCCGTGATCGTAGATGCGAACGGAGTTGAACTGCATGGCGCAACCGAAGGCGCGCTCTGTATCAATGATAGCTGGCCGGGGCAGATGCGCACCGTGTTTGGCGATCATGCGCGGTTCGAACAAACTTACTTCTCCACCTTCCCCGGCAAATATTTTACGGGCGATGGCGCGCGGCGCGACGCGGATGGATATTACTGGATCACGGGCCGGATGGATGATGTGATCAACGTCTCCGGCCACCGTCTCGGTACCGCCGAAATCGAAAGCGCGATTGACGAACATGAGGCCGTTGCCGAAAGCGCGGTCGTTGGTTTCCCGCATGATATCAAGGGGCAAGGGATTTACGCCTATGTCACGTTGATGGGCGGGGTAGAACCGACCGAAGATATTAAAAAAGGAATTGTCGCAACCGTACGTAAGATCATTGGTCCGATTGCGTCCCCCGATGTCATTCAATGGGCACCGGGATTGCCGAAGACCCGCTCCGGCAAGATCATGCGCCGCATATTGCGCAAGATCGCGGCGGAAGAGTTCGACACGCTGGGCGATACCAGCACACTGGCCGATCCGGCCGTGGTAGACGACCTGATCGCGGGACGCAAGAACGGTTAATATCCGCGGTTTTCGGCGTTTTTGATTGACTGAATACGGAAAACATCGTTAAGGTCCCGGCATATTTCAAGTCAGCCGGGATTTTTTCATGGGTAAGCATTTCATCATTGTGGGCCGCACGTCGAAAGCAATTGCGCAAGGCATTTTGCCGATGTTCGGTGACGGCAATGCTGATGATGGTTCGCCCATCATAACCGAACCCGGCCGCGTCATCCAAAGCCGTTTCGGTACGTTCAGAGATGGCGAAGCGATCTTTGAATTATTCATTGACGGAAAACTAGACGACCACCCGATTGAGCAGCGTCTGACAGTCGAGCAAAAACAGCGGATTTTTGATGAGCTGAACGGCGCGGATGTCACGATCATCCATTCGCTCAGCGGTGAAAACACCAGCAGCCGCGCGCTAGGCCTTGCCTTTGGCGCAAGCTTTTTAAAGAAGAACGGCGTTAAGAACATACGCCTGATTGCCCCCCATCTTCCCTTTATGCGTAACGACCGCGAATTCAAGAAGGAAGCGGATGGTGAAAATGGCAGCAAGATCGTTACGCGGCAATACAACGCTGTTGCCTGTCAAGAATTCGCAACGATTATGAAACTTGCAGGCATTGATCAGGTCGTAGGATTTGAGCCACATTCCCGCGACGGCGTTCGTATCTACCGCGAAACTTTTGGACGCGAAAACGTCACATTTGTGAATATGGGCGATTTCTTTGCCAAAAGCATTGCCGCCGAATTTGAACTGGTGCGCGACAATATGTGTCAGGTGATTGTCGGCTCTCCGGATGGCATGAACAAACCGAATGATTTTGGAATGCAGCGCGCCTACAGCTTTGGCGAAGAACTTTACAAGGAAACGGAGTTTGCAAACGCCGCAAGCCAGCATGATGTGCGTCATAACCCCTGCATGTTCGGGATCAGCAAACACAGGATCAATGCAGACACGACTGAAATCATTGATTTCCATGGTGATGTTGCCGGTAAGGTCTGCGTTATCATCGACGACATTATCAGCGGTGGAAGCACAACCCTGCACGCGGCAGAGAAACTCAAAGAACGAGGTGCAGCAAGCGTGATAGCCATCGCAACCCACGCGGTTCTGACTGATGGTGCGTTGAAAAAACTTTTGGAAAGCGATGTTCTTGATAAAGTTATGCTCACCGACACCATCCCCGGCGCGGTTGAAAAACTCGGCAATGTCGATTACGAAGACAAATCAAAACTGGTGATTGAAACGATCGCACCATTGGTGAACGAACAACTGGCACTGAAGATCAAACCGAACGGCGTAGCGCCGGACCCCACCCCGCTTCAACGGCTCCGTGAGTTAATCAACAGCCGTTCTATGCCGCAACCCGGTTAAAGCGGTAAGTCTGCTGGTAAGAAAGCATTTGTTGTACATGCCTGTGGGCCTGTTCAGACAACAAATAGAACAATAACCACCATCCGAAATTCGATGACGTCTTTTCGTGCGTGTGCATGCGTTCGACCATCTGCATATGTGCAAGCAAAGTCATCGCCTCTTTTTCGCGGGCCTCTTTTTCGGCTGCGCGTTCTTCTTCCTCGGCTTCGCGCATCATCGTTTGCGCCTCACCCATCAGCGCGCGGTCGGCGCGCAGTTCGATGTAGCGCGTCTGCGCGGCGCACCACGCAGAATCTTCGGCATCAACCGCCATTTCGGTCATCGGCGAATCCGCACCGAACTCTTTAACGGCCTGCAGGCGTTGCGCCTTGGCATCGAGATATTGCTTTTGAAGGCCGGCCAGAAGAGGATCGAGATGCGCAAACGCATCGAATTCCGTTAAAGCGGGTCCGGCGGGCCTCGCGGAGCTGGTTTGTCTAGTTCGTTTTGCGTTTTCAGGAGAAATTTCACCGCTATCGAGGCCTGTGGCCACGACATTCATGATATCTATAAGGTTTTGCGGTTCCCCAACCATAAAACAACCCCGAAACTCTGATTTCGGGGTCATGATATAGAAAATATGTTACTGTCGGGTTAAAGTCAAAAAAGCCTTTTATTCCATACCGATAGCGGATTTATACAGCTCCAGTAGCTCTTCCTCTTCCTGCCGTTTTTCCTTATCCATCTTGCGAAGGCGGATCACCTTGCGGATAATTTTGGTATCAAAACCGACGCTTTTTGCCTCGGCCATGATGTCCTTGATGTCCTCGGCAAGCGCCGCTTTTTCTTCTTCAAGCCGCTCCACGCGTTCGATAAAGGCCTTCAAACGCTGGCCGGATACACCGCCCGTATCATTCGCCGTGGATTCCTGTTGCTGGCTGAAATTGGCCACGCTCGCTGCTGCTTCACTCATGGTGTACGCCTTGTCCTCAATTATTGATGTTTTGTGTGCCCCTATATAAGGAGGCCTCATCCAGCTTTGTAAAGGCGAAAGCCCCTGCCCGCCTGTGAATTCTGGGGATTAACCCCGGGCTGGCAGAATCTGCCAGATCTCAACCTTGATTCTGTTGGGATTTTGCGGATCTTGCGCCCGTGTCAGTTGCAAGCGCAGGGTAAAACGCTGGTTTTGCGCGTTGGCGGCGCTGCCACGGGTCTGCCCAGCAGGAATAAAGCTCAGCGTTATCGGCACTTCATAGAGCCATTTATAAACACCGTTCTGCACCATCGAGTTGGCTTCGAGCGGCGGGCGCTCCAGTATCGCGCCTGATTGCAGGCCCCGCCCCTTAATAACCTCCGCGAACTTTGTCTGTGCCAGATAGGATTGATATTGCTGATAACCGGGTTCGGTGAAGTAATTTTTCACAAGCCGTGTGTTTTCGTCGAAATTGGAGGGCGTCAGGGAAAGACATTCAACCGCGATAACCTCGACCCATCGTGCTACTTCCTGTCCGCTCATATGCTCAATGGACAGGTCCGCTGTCCCGCCAGGCACATCGGACTGGATGGAAGGTTTTCCAAGACTGTCCTCGAATATCTCCTTCGCATCCGGCGGGGGGGGATCGTTGCGGTCAACGGCACCCGCATAAAAAAACAGGCCCGTAAACAACGCCGCGGCAATCAGGGCAAGCAAAGGAAAGGTTAGTTTCTGGATCAATTCACTGGACAAGGGGAAAACCTTCAATGCGTTCAATGGAAAAAACAGTTTAGGCCCTTTTCAATTTTCCGGCAATCCTGCCGATGGCAAGGGCATTGTCGATGCGGCGGTCCAGAAAAGCGCGGCTGTCCTTATGCCCCCTGGATTCATCGTTGAGCCAGTAAAGCGTTGTGGCCGTGAGGATGCCGGAGAGCAGCGCGCGTTTGGTATAGCGGTTGTAGTCCGTGGCGGTATCGCCCGCGAGGGTCCAGATCATGTCCGCCGTGGTCCAGACGATTTTGGCCGCAGCAAACTTACGCATCGGACGCATCCAGAAGGCCACGGCCAAACGCTCGGCCTCTTTATGCTGCGCCAAATATTCAAAACGAGCCCAGACGGCATGGGCTATTTTCTCCCGCACTTTCAATCCGTGCGTATCGGCGGCCTTATAAGCCTCCGCCATTGCGCGGTCGGCCATACAGGCGAAATGGGACACGGCATCCGCAATCCCGCCCGGAAAGACCGCGCGAACCATCGCACTGTCATATCCGGATTCGATGGCCGCAGCTTTGAGCGCGTCCAGAGTCCATCCTTCAAAAGGAATAGCAGGCAACGCTGTTCCGATAATCCGGTCTTTTATATCCCGATTTGCTTGTGTCATAACCAATGACTATAGGCGGGATGGGGCCAAAGGGAAAGACCCCGAAAAGCCAAAGAATGACTGGACTTTTGGCCCAAAAAAACCAATTCTCTTGCCATGGCAAAAAACAATGAAGACAGCGGAAGACGGGGCGAAGGCGCATCGCTTGGCGGGCGCCTGATGCGTTATGGCCGCGTGGGCGGAACCATGGCGGGATTGGCGGCAAAACTCGCAGGGGAGCGTTACCTCGGACTTAAAATCGAACGGGAAGACCATGCGCGCGAATTGACCGCCGCGCTCGGCAGCCTCAAAGGCCCCTTGATGAAGGTCGGGCAAATTCTTGCAACAATTCCAGAGGCACTGCCTGCCGAATATGCGCGTGATTTTCAACAGCTGCAATCCAATGCACCGCCGATGGGATGGCCGTTTGTCAAACGCCGCATGAAGGCAGAGCTTGGGCCGGACTGGGAATCCAAATTTAAATCATTCGAAAAGGATGCCGCCGCCGCCGCAAGTCTGGGACAGGTTCACCGCGCCATTATGCATGACGGACGCAAAATCGCCTGCAAGCTGCAATATCCGGATATGCAATCGGCGATTTCGGCAGACCTCAATCAATTGAAAATTATCTTTTCTGTTTTTGAACGGTATGACCGCGCGATCAATACCAAGCATATCCATGAAGAACTCGCGGCCCGTTTATATGAAGAACTGGATTATGAATTAGAGGCACGCTACGGCAAAATGTATGCACATATGCTGCGCGATGAAACAGCCGTTCATGTGCCGGAAATTATTGATGATCTATCGACATCCCGTCTGCTCTCCAGCGAATGGATGGACGGCGAGAAGATTTTAAATTTTGTCGACGCCCACCCGGATGAACGGAATGAACTGGCGATGAATATGTTCCGTGCCTGGTATGTGCCGCTGTATCATTACGGCATCATTCACGGCGACCCGCATCTCGGAAATTATTCAGTGCGCAAGGACCGCTCTATCAACCTGCTCGATTTTGGGTGCGTACGTATTTTCCCGCCAAAATTCGTCGGCGGCGTGATCGACCTCTACCACTCCCTGATGGAGAATGACATCGACCGGTCCGTCCATGCCTATGAAACATGGGGTTTTAAGAACCTGTCTTCGGAACAGATCGACATCCTCAACATATGGGCGCGGTTCCTTTATGCCCCGCTGATGGAAGACAAGGTGCGCCCGATCGGCGAAGTGACCAACGGCGTGTTCGGCC
>CBFGQF010000018.1:0-16289 GCA_965650865.1 uncultured Alphaproteobacteria bacterium
TCACCGCCTTCCTTGCGCAGGAATTGCAAGCGGGCCATGATCGAATCCCGTGCTTCGGGATTGAGGTAGGAGAAAGACAAATCTTCCAGCTCCTCCTTCACCTTGTGCATACCGATGCGCTCGGCAAGCGGGGCATAGATTTCCAGTGTTTCACGCGCGATGCGGCGTTGCTTGTCGGGGCGGTCAAACGCCCCCAGAGTCCTCATATTGTGCAACCTGTCTGCCAACTTGACCAGAAGTACACGGATGTCCTCGGACATCGCCAGAACCAGTTTGCGGAAATTTTCCGCCTGCTTGCCCTCGACCGTCTGGGATTCGATCTTTGTCAGTTTGGATACGCCGTTGACAAGGTCTGCAACCTCCTTGCCGAATTTAGATGACAGTTCCTTCATCGTGGCGGGCGTGTCTTCCAGCGTATCATGCAAGATGGCAGTGATGATGGTCGCGGGGTCCATCTTCATATCGGCCAGAATATTGGCGACTTCCACGGGGTGGGTATAATATGGCTCTCCGCTTGCGCGGGTTTGCCCTTCATGCATGGCTTTCGCGAATTCAATCGCACCCTCGATAGGGGCGGGATCATAATCGGGATTATAGGTTTTCACCTGCGATAAAAGCTGTTCGGATACGCTCATGCTACTTCAAGAAATTTGTTCGCCGCGACAATAATGCCAGAAGGGTTAACGTATCATGAAGAGCCTGAAAAAGCATGCTAATTTCATGAAACGGCATAGAAAAGGCCGCTTCTTAGCGGCCTTTGAACTTTATGCGGAAGGAATTATTCCTCGATCTCTTCACCGGCATCTCCGCCGGCCATATCTTCCAGACCCGGCTCCATATCGTCATCGTCATCGGAATCTGCACTGAAATCACCGGCACCGGCCGTCATGGATTTCCATTCTTCTTCACCTTCCATGGAATCAACAACATCTTCGCCGTCGTCATCCATAGCAATGATACGTTGTTTGCCCCGGATGATTTCTTCCTTAAGGTCTTCTATATCGACAGTCTTTTCGGCAATCTCGCGAAGCGCGACTACAGGGTTTTTGTCATTGTCGCGGTCCAGCGTCAGGGCGGCGCCAGAGCCGATTTTGCGGGCGCGCTGTGCGGCCACCATCACCAGCTCGAAACGGTTCGGCAATTGTTCAACGCAGTCTTCAACGGTCACGCGGGCCATGGGATATCCTCGTCTATCTTGAATTTATGTGGGCTAGGTATAAGTAAATTCACGCGGGGATGCAACTTTTTTAACAGGTGGTGGAACTTTTAGGTCTAGGCCCACTTGGTTGTACTAGACAGACAATATAAAGATATATAAGACTGATCTAATGTTAGAGAGCTCCAATACAAACAACAGAACGGGAGCGAATAAAAAATATTATGAAAACAAAAAGACATTCTGACGAATTATTCTTCTATCCGGAAGACAAGGTAGCGGTTTTTATAGACGGTTCCAATCTTTACGCAGCAGCGCGCAGCTTGGACTTTGACATTGACTATCGCAAGCTTCTTGGCTGGTCCGCATCCGCAGGACGCCTTGTGCGCGCCTTCTATTACACCGCGATGGTGGAAGACGCCGATTATTCACCGATACGTCCATTGGTCGACTGGCTGGATTACAACGGCTACACGATGGTGACAAAACCGACCAAGGAGTTTGTCGATGCGCAGGGCCGTCGCAAGATCAAAGGCAATATGGACATTGAAATCGCCGTCGACATGATGGAAATGTCAGATCGTGTCGACCACATCATCCTGTTTTCCGGGGATGGGGATTTTCGCCGCCTGATAGAGGCCGTGCAGCGCAAAGGGGTGCGCGTGACCGTTGTCAGTTCCATCCAGACCAACCCACCGATGGTCGCAGATGAATTGCGCCGTCAGGCCGATTACTTTCTCGATCTCGACAATCTCCGCGACCAGATAGGACGCGACAATGGCGGGGCTATTGCTTCAGCACCAGGTGAAGGCGGCAGCGCCGAACGTGTCAATTAAAACAAAAAGCCGGCAAACTGTCGGCTTTTTATTCTCCATGTGCCATGAACGTTAGTTCTTGCGCGGCAGACGGATTTCTTCCTTGAAATTTTTGCCCTCGGCCTTCGGTGCGTCTATGTCACCGCCTGCAGCTGGTTCAATGTTGGCCACATCGGCAGGCTCTTCCTTGGCGGTTTCAAAGCTTTGCCCGGTTTTGGATTTTGCGGCCTGATAGGATTTTGTCCCTTTTGTCACACGTTCGGCTGCGATGGCGGGAAACGCCAGCGTCAGGGCCAAAGCAGAAAACAGGACAGCTTTCGTCATGGATGTCATGGTCTTTCACCTTTCTTGGAAACGGTATGGAGGAATATATACGCCAAAATCCCCACAAACCGCAAATAATATTATGGGAATGATTTGGATATGGAGACAATCACACGGCTGTCGCAGTTATCCGCACATTCCGACGGTTCATCCAGATTGGTATCGACGTATTTCAGGGATACGTCAAAGCCTTCCACATTGGCAGTCAACCCGATCCCGTAGTCGATATAGGAATCTTCCGTGATGCCGAAACGGGCCTCGTCCTCGATCGTCTGGTGTCCGATATTGGCGCTTAGTGTTGTATCGAACGGCAGGAAAGACAGCGGCACATCAAGATAAGCCGCTGTATAGAACGCGTGGCCGCTGTTGGCGAAATAATCGGGAGAATAGTTAACGGAAGCGGAAAGCGCCGCCACATCGAAATCATAGCCAAGAGCAAAGGCCGCTTCGACAAAATCATAGTCATAGCGGTTGTCGGCACCGGGATAGAGATAGTAAATCGCGCCGATATCATAGGTCAGGCCATTCGCCAATTCACCGGCATAACCGCCATAAATGTCCGTCTCTATCGAGGCATCGGTGAATTCGACGCTGGAAGCCCATACGCCTGCGTAAAATCCGCTCTCATGGCTCCAATCGATCCCACCCTGAACGGCTGGCCCTTCATCGCTTTGGGAGATACCACGGAAAGCATATTCGCTCGTCAACGCAACGTTGGCAGAAAATTCCCCGGGGATAAGGTCTTGCGCCTGCGCGGCGCCCGAAAACATGGTCACTGCCATGCAGAGGGTCATAATTTTTTTCATCGAAAAAGCCTTTAAGTAATATTGATCGCTGGGGGAATCGTACAGGAAGCACCCGCAGCGCAATAGATGGCGCGGCAAGCACGATTCAAATTATCAACAGCTCTTTAAAGATCAGGCCGTATTTTCTTCAGGTCTTGTTTTTGCACGCTTGGTAAGCAGCTTGTTTAAGGCATGTACATAAGCACGCGCTGATGCAACCAGTGTATCTGCATCTGCCCCTTGCCCATTCACGGTCTTGCCGTTTTCTTCCAAACGGACGGTCACTTCGGCCTGTGCATCGGTGCCACCTGTGATGGCATGGACTTGGTATAATTGCAGATGCGCGTCCGGATGCGGGACAATTTCGCGAATTGCCTTGAAGATTGCATCAACAGGGCCATTCCCCTCGACCTTCGCAGATCTGGTTTCGCCGCCGACAGTGAGCTCAAGGTCTGCGGTTTGCGGGCCCTTCGATCCGGCCACGACCTGCAACGCTTGAAAGCGGATATCATCGCCCTCGGCGCCGACTTCATCTTCAATCAGCGCGATGATATCGTCATCGAACACTTGCTTCTTTTTGTCAGCAAGATCTTTAAAGCGTTTGAAAAGATCGTTGAGCGCATTGTCGCCCAACTCGTAGCCCAACTCTATCACACGGGATTTCAGCGCGTGGCGGCCCGAATGTTTACCAAGGACGAGTTCGGAGCGCGTCAGGCCCACCGATTCCGGCGTCATGATTTCATAGGTGGAGGCATTTTTTAAAACCCCGTCCTGATGAATGCCGCTTTCATGCGCAAACGCATTGGCCCCGACGATCGCCTTGTTCGGTTGCACGTTAAAGCCGATGGTGGCGGCCAGCGTGCGGGAGGCCTTCATGATCATCGTTGTATCGACATTGCTGTCGAACGGCATGCGGTCAGAGCGGGTGTGAAGCGCCATGACAACTTCTTCCAATGCCGCATTCCCCGCCCGCTCGCCAATGCCGTTGATGGTACATTCGATCTGGCGGGCACCGGCGGATACACCAGCGAGGGAATTTGCAACCGCCAGTCCCAGATCATTGTGACAATGAACGGACAAAACGGCCTTGTCGATATTTGGCACCTTGTTCTGGATATAGCGGATCAAATCACCAAATTCATCCGGCACAGCATATCCCACAGTATCCGGAATATTGATGGTGGTCGCGCCGGACTTGATCGCGGTTTCCACGGCCTTACAGAGGAAGTCCCAGTCGGAGCGCGTGGCATCCATCGCCGACCATTCGATGTTGTCGGTATATTTGCCGGCGCGGGTGACGGATTTCACGATAGAGTCCAGAACCTGTTCTTCATCCATCTGAAGCTGATACCGCATATGCTGCGGCGAGGTGGAAATGAAAGTATGAATGCGACGGTTGGCGGCGGGTTTCAACGCCGCACCCGCCACATCGATATCACGCTCTATGGCCCGAGACAGACCACACACCGTTGCGCGCTTGATCACCTTTGCAATTTCATTCACCGCTTCGAAATCGCCTTGAGAGGCAATTGGGAACCCCGCCTCGATCACATCGACGCCCATGTCATCAAGAAGGCGCGCCATACGCAGTTTTTCTTCCAGATTCATAGAGCAGCCCGGCGATTGTTCTCCATCGCGCAAGGTCGTATCGAAAATAATGATGCGGTCTTTTTCTATTTCTGTGGTTTGGCTCATTTCTATATCCTAATTGAAATGTCATTCTGAGCGCATACGAAGAATCTCTTCTTTTGGAGATCCTTCGGGCTGCGCCCTCAGGATGACAGAATTTAATTTTGATTTCTTGATTTCCCCTGAACGCAGGTGCATTTTCGCACCTCATGCCCGGTCAGGGGGACATTAGGAGCAGGGCCAGTAGAAGCAGCGATTGGCTTTGGGGCGACATGACTTTAGTAAAGGCAAAAACCGCTTAAGTGTCAAATACTTTTAAGATTCAAGCTTGCGCGCCTCATCAACCAGCATGATCGGAATACCGTCACGGATGGGATAGGCCAAGCCTGCCTGATCGGAAATCAGCTCCTCGCGCGCAGCGTCATAACGCAACGGCACCTTGGTCAGGGGGCAGACGAGAATTTCGAGCAGTTTTGGGTCAAGCTGATTGGCCATGAAAGTTTTATAGCGCTTAATGTCTACAACCGCAATCGCCTTTGGCCATTTCAAGAAGGGTCATGAATAGTTTCGCCCGCTCGCGGCAGCATGGCGCCTCCAAAAGCGCTTGTTTCTCATGGGATTCAAACGGACAGATCATGGCTAGACAGGTCATCAGTTTTTCATCCGATGCGCCCTCGACGGCCTCCCAACTACAGGTCAGGCCGTTATGTTCGAAGTAATCCTTTAACAGGGCATTGAGTTTGGGACGGTCCATGTCAAGGCAGCCAATCAGCTCCAGATCGTCCTTATAATCATCCCAGATCGCATGGACACGGCGATATCCATTCACCTGCGGCAATTCATCGCTCATCAAAAACCGGCAAACACCGGTGAGCACAATTTCATACCGGCCATCCGATGTCTCATGATAGGAACTGATCCGCCCTGCGCAACCGACTTTGTAAAGCGTTCCATCCTCGCGCGGCTGAATCATACCGATCAGACGATCGGTCCGCATGGCCTGATCGACCATCGCGATGTAGCGGGGCTCAAATATATTCAAGGGCAAAACCCCGCGCGGTAGAAGAAGCACACCGCCCAGCGGAAAGATCGGCAACTGTTCCGGCAGGGTTTCAAAACTGTTTATAAAAGGTGATGTGCTCATAAAACTAATATAGGCATAATTTTCTAAGAAAACAGGATGCGGGAGAGCTTCTTACGGCCCAGCACCGCAAGCGGATCGGCAAAGCCCAGCGCCTCGAAATAACGTAGCAGTTCCTTGCGGGCTGCCTCGTCATTCCAGCCGCGGTCTTTGGCAATAATTTCAAGAAGGTTGTCAATGGCCGCGTCCTTATCCCCGGCGCCGAACTGTGCTTGCGCCAGTTCAAACCGTGCCTGATGATCCGCAGGATCGGCTTCCACTTTTCTGGCGAGAGGAGCCAGTGCCCCAGACATTTTTTGCGCATTGAGCGCCAGTTCCAAAGCGGTCTTGGCAGACGCAAAGGACGGATGCTTTGCAATGATTTCCGGGGCGGCCTGCACATAATGCTGCGCCTCTTCCACCGCGCCAAGAGCAATGTAAGACCGAATTAAACCGTTATAGGCCTCCACATTTGCGGGATCCTGTTCCAGCACCTGCACGAAAATCGCCTGCGCTGTTTGCGCATCGTTCTCTGATAACAACTGCGCCGCCTGTGTAAGCGCCGCCGGAATATCCAAAGCCTCAGGCTTTGCAGACCGTGCCAGCTTTACAAGCTGTGCAATCAATTTCCGGATCTCGCTGGCGGGGCGCGCACCGGCAAAGCCTGTCACCGCCTGCCCCTGAAAGAACGCCATCACTGTTGGCACGGATTGAATTTGCAAGGCCTGCGCCAGCCCCGGCTGCTCATCTATATTCACCTTGGCCAGAAGAACTTCGCCTTGCGCTGCCATCACCTCTTCTTCCAGAACCGGCATTAATTGTTTGCAGGGGCCGCACCACGGCGCCCAGAAATCCACCAGCACAGGCTGCGCCATCGACGCTTCGAGAACACGGGCCTGAAAGTCATTAACGGTTACGTTGAAAATAAAATCGTTCGCCTGCGCCTGTACGCCCTTCGCGGGTGCTGCGGTTTTAGGGACGGGTTGTGTGAATCCAAATAATGCCATGGGGATGATGTAGCGCGGCTTGGCGCAGATTTCCACGATAATCCTTGATTTACAATAATATTTTTTCTAATCTGCCGCCTGTTTTTATAATGTAATTATATCAAGGGTGTCGTATGGGGAACAAAAATAAAGAAGAACGCAGAGTCGGCCATGCCAACTTCGAAAACAGATTGAGAATAAAAGATTCCAATAAACCTGCCGAACTGTCGGATGACCATTTCCGCCTCGCCGCCCTCTTCGCCGCCGAAAACCCCGAACACACCGCCAAGCATTGCGATCTTCCGGCCAAGGTCCTTAGTAACATTGCCATGGGGCGTTTCAATCCGACCATTCCGCAACGCCGTGAAATTTCGGCCGCGGCGATTGCTATGGGGTGGACCCCGCCAGAAGCCTAGGGCTTTGCTGCCGTAAAGTCCACGATATGGGCCGCGTGTCCGCAATGTTCGATGAACCGGACCAAATCCGCTGGTTTCACACCAATCGTCATCGTATTGAGCAGAGGGTGATAATTCACGATGTCTGTTTCCATCATGGATTGATCGAGACAGATTTTCACCTGATTGCCTTTGTCATTGATAATCGAATAAGGACAAACCGACCCAGAACGTACGCCTAGATACTCCCATAAGCGGTCTGCCGACCCAAACGACAAGCGGTCCGAACCAATCAAATCCGGCAGTTTCTTAATATCCACTTCCGTTGCGTTTTGCAGGACGACAAGGAAGTTCTTTTTCTTCTTATCTCGCAGGAACAGGTTGCGGCAATGCGTACCGGGGATATTTGCATCTACCGCCTCGCTTTCGGCCACCGTAAAGACGGCGCGGTGATGGTGAAGGCTGTAGGCAATGCCCAGCCGGTCCAGCACGGATAAAAGCTCTTGCGGGCTGGTCGGCATGTCTTGCGTCGAATCACTTAAATCGGGAGCAGGGTCGTTCATTCTCTAGCTATGGCCAAAATTTTGAATGGTTGCAATAGGTTAATATTTTACAAAGCACATGTTTGAAAAATCGCCAAAATTGTGGCACTATGGGTCCATAAACAATAATAAAAAAATGTACAGGGATTAGATTATGGGCAAACACACAATACCATTGGCGGGGATCAGTGTAACTGACCTCTGCATTTTACGGGATGGTCCGCCGCCCGTCGATTTCGCGCAACTAGGCTTTGCAGAGCCGGAAATTGCCTTGCCGTCGGCCCCGACACCTCCGGAGCATGACAACACCTACTGGCACCCTTATGGTTGGCAGCCATGATCAGGCTTGGACAGGCGGATGACGGGCGATTGGTCCTTGGCAGCAGCGAGGACTTCCCCGCCGACATCAAATATGTCGAATATTACCGCGATCAGCGCCTTTTTAATCTTGTTTTCGATACGGCAGATGAAGATAGCGACCTGATGCCCCTCGAACTCTGCGATAAAACCGCTGCCGTGGTACAGGCCAGCCCTAATATTATGATCATCGCGATGGCAGGACGCCCCAAAGGGCCCGACGGGCAGGCCTATGGCTATATGGTGCCCCTGATCCAGGTGGGGGTCTAGGGCCCGCGGAGGGCCGGAATTCCGCCATTCAAGAAAGTGAAAATTCCCACTTGATTTTCATGTTCTATCCCTTATAACTGCCCCATTCGATTTTGGGGCGCGGGTGTAGCTCAGTGGTAGAGCATTACCTTGCCAAGGTAAGGGTCGCGAGTTCGAACCTCGTCACCCGCTCCATTTCGAAGCAAAAAAGCCGCCCATCAGGGCGGCTTTTTGTTTGGGAGCTTATCCCCCCCTTATTCCACGCTGGTGTTCGACATCTCCCCGCTAAGCAGGCGGTCATGCACGGTTTTATCGTTCGTGATGAATTGCGGCATAAGCGAACCAACAAGCATCCCGACAAAACTGGCCATCAGGCCAGCAAGCTGTGCGGGGATGTATGGCTCTTCCGGACCCAGCACCATGGTGCCTATCCAGACAGCCGCACCACAGAAGATGGCGGCAATGGCGCCCTGATTGGTGGAACCCTTCCAGAAAATACCAAACACCAGTGGAATAAAGGCTGTGACCAACGTGACCTGATAGGCATTTTCGACCATTTCAAAAATGCTGGCATCGGAATTGATGGCGTAGAACGTTACCAGCAATGTGAAAATGATGGTCACCATACGCATCGAGAGCAGTAGCTTTTTATCCGACATATCCGGCTTTAGCGGGCGCAGGATGTTTTCGGTGAAGGACACGGACGGGGCGAGCAGCGTTGCCGAAGCGCAGGATTTGATCGCCGAGAGCAGGGCGCCAAAGAAAATAATCTGCGCCACCAGCGGTGCGTGGTTCATGATCAGTTCCGGTAAGATCATCTGATAATCGCCGTCTTCTGACATATGCGTTTCCACAATGCCGGGCGCAATAAAGATGGCCGAATACGCAAGGAACATCGGGATAAAGGCAAAGAGGAAATAGAGCGACCCGCCGAGGACAGAGCCCCAGACAGCGATGTTTTCACTCTTGGCCGATTGCGCCCGCTGGAACACGTCCTGCTGCGGCATGGACCCGAACATCATCGTGACAAGGGCGGCGATGAAGGCAAATACGCCCATCATGTTCAGGCCGATATCGGCGGCGCTATCCCAGTTCGGCCAGAAATTGCTGAACTTGCCGGTTTCAGAGGCATGATTGACCACCGTCATCACGCCCTCGGGCAACTGGCCCGCGATCTCCCCGCCGATATACAGCATGCCAAGAACGATGATGACCATCTGCAACAGGTCTGTAATGGCGACCGCCCACATCCCACCGACAAAGGTGTAGATCAAGATAGTAATGGAGCCGATCCACATACCGGCATAAACAGAAATCGCCCCGCCCGACACGACATTAAAAACAAGACCCAGCGCCGAAATCTGTGCCCCCACCCAGCCTAGATAGGAGACAACGATCGCAAGCGTTGTAAGAACTTCGACACTGCGGCCATAGCGTTTCTTGTAGAAGTCCCCGATGGTCAGCAGATTCATGCGATAGAGGGGGCGGGCCAGGAACAGGCCGAAAAGGATAAGACAAAGGGACGCGCCAAACGGATCCGCGATAATGCCGCCCAGCCCCTCTTCCATAAAGGTGGCCGGAATACCGAGCACGGCCTCTGACCCGAACCATGTCGCAAAGACCGTGGCGACAACCATATAGAATGGGAGATGGCGCCCCGCGATGGCGAAGTCTTTTGCATTATGGACCTTTGTCCCCGCCCAGACCCCTATCAAGACCGAAATGACCCAGTACCCGATAACAAACCAGAAAAGTGTTCCCATGACATGCCCCTTGCAAGAATGGCTGATCAGCCGTGCAAATATGATAATTCTGATTTGGGGGTCCGGCAATAGGGATTAGGGACCGGCATCTTAAATCCGGATAATGTCCTCGTCTCCGAACGACTGGCCTGTCTGGATTTCGATGACCTCGAGCGGCCCGTCACCAGCGTTCTCCAACGCATGGACGATGCCATAGGGCAGATAGACGGACTCGTTCTCCTTCACGGTCAGGACCTCATCGCCCCGTGTTACTCTGGCAAGGCCCTTGACCACCACCCAGTGCTCGGCACGACGTTCGTGCTTTTGCGTTGAAATTTTCTTGCCCGGATGAACGGTAATGCGCTTCACCGAATCCCGCTCTCCGGATGAAATGGCATCGTAATATCCCCATGGACGGTAGACGGTGCGATGGTGCACGGCCTCTTTCCGACCCTTTTCTTTCAGAGCAGCCACAACATTCTTCAGATCCTCGACCTTGTGGCGATTGGCGATCAAAAGCGCGTCCTTGGTATCGACAACGACAAGGTCCCTGACGCCCAGCGTGGAGACCAGCTTATCTTCGGCGTAGATATAATTATCGTGTGAACCCTCGGTCAAAACATCGCCGCGTGTGACGTTCCCGCTTTCATCCTTTGGCAGGACGTCCCACAAGGAATTCCACGATCCGACATCGCACCACCGCGCATCCATCATCACAACGACACCGTCTTGGGTTTTTTCCATCACGGCATAATCGATAGAGATATCGCGGCATTGTTTAAAATCATCGGCGTTGAGGCGATGAAAATCCAGATCCGTCTGCGCATTTTTCAGGGCGGCACGTGCATGTTTTACAATCGATTCATCTGTCCGCGACAATTCGGCAAGATACGCGGAGGCTTTGAAAACGAACATCCCGCTATTCCAGAAGTAATTGCCTGCCTTTAAAAAACCTTCGGCAGTGGCCAGATCGGGTTTTTCCTTGAAGGCGGCGATGGCATAGGACTCCTCTCCCGCTGAATCGCCCGCCTGAATATAACCGTATCCTGTATGCGCCATCGATGGCTTGATGCCGAAAGTGACAAGATGCCCTGCCTTCGCCAATTCTTCCGCGCGCCGCGCCGCCTTGCGAAAGGCCTCGATATCCTGAATGACGTGGTCGGCGGGCAGAACGAACAATATGGGATCATCGCCAAGTTCCAGAGCACTGAGCGCGGCAACCGCAATCGCGGGCGCGGTGTTGCGGCCCATAGGTTCCAGCAGAATGCGGCTTGCCTTAACATCGATGGCGCGAAGGTTTTCAGCCACGATAAAACGATGTTCATCATTCGACACAATGATCGGCGGATCAAGGTCGATAGCATCGAGCCGCAGGAGCGTTTCCTGAAATAACGTATGATTTGAATGCAATGCCAAAAATTGTTTTGGATAAAGCGGGCGTGAAAGCGGCCAAAGCCGCGTTCCAGACCCGCCGGAAAGGATGACTGGGATCATGGTCTGTCCTCCTTTCAGGGAGATGGTTTAGGCGACGTTCTTCAAATCGGCCTTGTTCAAAATCACAGACGGCATTTCGGGGGCGAATTGACGCAGTGTCTCGGCGGCCTTTTTCAGATTTTTGCGCGATGTGCGGGCATAGGCCACAACCATAATCACCATGTCCACAACCCGTGCCGCGGTTTCGGCATCGCTTGATGCCAGAACCGGTGCGGAGTCGAGCAGAATGTAATCATAGCTCTCCTTCAAACCATCGATCAGACCACGCAAACGTTCGGCGGTCAGAAGATCGACTTGGCCCTCCACATCATGCCCCGCTGGCAGGATAGATATACCCCGTTCATCGCGGCGGATCGCGCTTGATGCAATCATCTTGCCGGACAGGACATCGGACAGGCCCGGCGTCTCATCGACATTAGCAAGACGGGCAATATCGGGTGTGCGTAAATCCGCATCGATTACAAGAACGCGGTGGCCCAGCGACACCAAATATGTGGCCAGAGCAAGCGCCATAGAACTTTTTCCTTCACCGGCAGAAGCGGCAGTCAGCAAAACCGTTTTAACCTGCGGCTTACCAGACAGATGCAGATAGATGCGTTTGATTTCCTCGAAATAGGTGGAGCGGTTGCCACTGAGGATTTCTGCAACGGGGTTGCGCACGTCGGGCAGAACACCAAGAAAGCGAAGCTGCAGCAGCTTGCGGACATCGTCTACCGACTTCACTCCCCGGTCGGCGAGACTGATCAGGAAGACGATCCCGCAGGCAAAAACAGTAGAAACAAAAAGGATAACCACCATTTTCATCGCCTTATTACCACCCATCGGTGCCATAGGGACTTCGGCAGCGGTCAGTTCACGCACATGAGGGCGTGCGAAATCTAGCTGCGACGAGATTTCCTCATAACGCGCGATAAAGCTGTCGAGCAATTTCGTGCTGGCCGCGGCCTCCAGTTCCAGCCCTTCCAGCTCGATTTGTTTCTGGCGCTGAGTGTCGGCCTCGGCCTTAAGATCTTCAAGTTGCTGGTTCAGAAGCTCTTCCTGCGCGGTGACGGTCTCGAGTTCGTTTACTGTGGTCTCCCGGATAGATGCTGTTTCGCGCGCCAGATCGCTTTCCGCCTGTGCGGCGCGGCGCTGTGCTTCAACATAAAGCGGGTGGTTCTTACCGTATGTCGCGCTGAGTGCACGCAGCTCCTGACGCGCCGCGGCGGCTTGTCCTTTCAACCCTTGGATCACCGAAGAATCCTGGATCATCGAAAGCGATACCTTACCGCCAGCGGCTTCTATAGCATCGACCTGCGCCTGCAAATCGGCTTTTCTCGCCTGAACGGGAATGAGTTGCGCGGCGATGTCGGAAACCTGCTGGTAAATCAGGTCGCTTTCGGCACGCCCCTTGACCATGTTGTTCTCTGTGCGGAATTTCTGCACAGCCAGCGATTTTTCAGCGCTTTGTTTTTTCAGAATTTCAACCTGTTGCGCGATCCATTCATTCAGTTGGCTGGCCTGATTCTTCTGCACCTCAATCTGGGATTGCACGTAGTGTTTCATATGCCCATTCGCAACTTCGGCCGCAAGATAGGGATTACCGGCAGAAAAGGTAATGTTGATAACGCGCGTATTCTTGACGGGCGCTATATTCAAACCTTGCGAATATTTCGCAAGGGTCGCGTATTCTTCTGGCGAGTCTTTTTCAGGCGCGGCCGTAACGTCCTTTGAATCCTTGGCCAACGAGGCCGATGTAAGATCACCAGATTCATCAATCCGCAAACCAAGTCCCCGGATAACTGAGCGCATCAATTCCGGCGATTGCAGAATTCGGGCCTGGGTTTGCGATGTCACCTCGTCAAATTGCATGCCAGGAAAGGCCTCTTCGACATCGGCAATCTTTACCCCACTGTCTTCCAGCAGGACAACTGCTGTCGATTGATAGATGTCGGGACGGGTCACTAGATACAGGAAGCCCGCAAGCGAGGGAATTGCGATCAAAACGAGCGTCAAAAATTTACGCTTCCATATTTGCTGGGCAATATCCCGTACATCCAGAACCGGCGCCTCGAATGGCTGGTTGGTGTTGCGGTTGATCCGTCTGCGTTCCATGATCATATCCTTTAACAGGTTTTCAGGGCTTGACCCCCGTTTTATAAAATTCATTCATATTATGCGCTGTGCCGCACAAACTATACAATCCGCCCTTTAGCGTCCAGAAATATCCGCGGGGGAAGGCCCGCTTTCTCTGATTTGGCTGGCCTTTTGGGCCTCCATGGCGCGCACGATCAGATAACCATACAGGAACCACAGAAGCGCCATGCTCTTGATGGTTAATATCGCAGCAGACAGCAGAAAGCCGAACCCCAGAAAAAGACTAATCCCGAAAAGATAGATTTTCGGCTCTTCGGGTAATCTGCGCATAAACAGGATCGGCGACAGCCAGAAAAGCAGAAAGCCGATCACCCCTTGAAACTGCAGGATTTTAAGCAAACCAGAATCTTCGGCGTGGTGGGTTCTAAGCGATGTACCCAAAAGAAGATCGAGGTCGATGACGGATAGTTTTTGCATTGTATCCTGAATCCGCCAGCCAATTCCCTCGCCTGTTTGTCCAAAGGCTCCGCTTAGATACATCGTCAGGCCAATAGTTAACAATGCCGGAAAAATCAAAATCGCAAACCGGTGATCGGTCCGCGCCAGAAGGGGACGCAGCAGCAAAATCAATGTCAGAGAGCCAAATGCCATTCGTCCATCGGAAATAAGGATGATGGTATAGGCGCAAACCAGACCGGCGATATAGACGGCAAGGGACAAATGTTTCTTCACGGACACAAAGAAAAGGCCGATAATAAAACCCACAAAGCCCATGGATACAGGTTCCAGAAAGACCGATGACAGACGGTGGAACGGCAAATCAACCAAAAACCGTTCATTAGGCCTTATACCGCTTATCCCCAGATCATGCGGCACAAAAACATCTTCCCCCAAAACACCTTTCTCAACGTAATACCTACGGATATTGAAGTATTCGGTAAAGGTGCTCAGGAAAAAGCCTTCAAACATCGCAAAGAAAATGATGATCCCACTAAGCCAGAACAGAAGCGGAATCACATTCAGGCGCAGTGAAGACAGCCCAAGAACGGCAAAGATAGGGATGATGATCATGTCCCTTAGCGGCTTCATCAGAAATTCCTGCCTATAGACCGATAAGATAAGAATAAGCGCAATCTGCAGAAGCAGAATACCCAGCCAGTACAGCTTTAGTTTGTCGATACGGAAAAAACCATAAACCGCACTCAGAGCAACCAGAACAACCTCGCAAGCGATCACCATAGGGATGGTCACAGTGAACAGGCGAGTATTGATATAGCACAGGATGAAGTTGAAGATGACGCATCCCGGGATGATTAGATAGGGAAGATATTCGACCGGCGTAATGCGCCGCCGTCCACCCATCCCCAAAAAATCATTGGCGGTAATCATTATTCAAGTGCATCCTTGTAATGGACGAGTGATGAGGCGACCAGCGTATCCCAGGAATAGCGCGCGGAAAATTTCTGCGCAGCATCCCTTTGCGATGTCGAGACAGCCTGCATGCGCCCGGCAATATCCCGTGCGGCGGTTGCCGGATCGGCAAAATCAATGCAGGCGCCGAGATTTGCAAGACCAATCAGCTCCTTGAACGCCTCGTTGGGCTGGACAAAGGGAATCAATCCCACGCTCATTGCCTCCAGCATTGACATGCCAAACCCTTCATAGGTAGATGCGGATACGAAATAGCCGCATTGACGCAGGACATCAGGCATGGCAGCAGGCGCTAGACACCCGTGAAAAACCACATGATCTTCGATATCGAGGCCTTTTGCCAGCGCGGATAAATCAGCCAAGGTGACATCCCATTCGGGGCCTATCACATGCAATCTGGCATTAACGCCGTGATCTTTGACCAAAGCGGCGTGGGTTTTGATCAATTGATCAACCTTCTTGTGTTTGGCCAACCGTCCCAGATAAACAAAATCTTTTCCCTCGCTGATAAAATCGCCAAGGGATTCTACTGCATTCGGCTGGAACACGATATTCCTGTTCAACCCCTGAAAATTGTTGAGGTCGTTCTGGCTGATGGCAAACAAGGTATGATACTGAGCCGACGAAAACCGCGTGATGGTGTTGAAATAAATTTTTTTGATCAGCGAAAAGTTCTCGGTGTGAAAAAAGCCGCCATGCGTGGTCGCAAAGATGGGCTTCTTCAGGAACAGGTTCAGGCATGCGATGTAATCATAAAAAACATCGGTATTGTGAACATGGATGATGTCGAAACCTCTAAAATAGTCGGGCCCGACAAACGGCAGGAAATAACGGCGAAAACCGATAAAGGGTACGCGGCGGACCGAAATTCTGTCTATCGTTTCGCGCTCGGGCAAAGCGCCCAGAGTCGAATGGAATATCTTGTTAAGCGTCAGCACCTCGCAATCATGGCCAAGGGCCTGTTGCCGGGAGACCATGCTTTTGACGTAGGATTCAAGGCCGCCGACGGCTGGCGCGAACTGCCTGACGACATGGAGAATTTTCAAAAAAGGCCTCACATTCGGTTATATTGCATGACAGCATGATTTTATTGAAGAAAAACAAATATTTGTCAAGAATAACCCTCTAAGCGGCAGAAAGCCCTTCCTCATAAAAGTTCCCTTAGCCAGAAAAAAGTTATCCCAAGGC
>CBFGQF010000019.1:0-15687 GCA_965650865.1 uncultured Alphaproteobacteria bacterium
GCCGCGAAGAAGGACCTCGCCGACAAGGTGGAAGATATTCTGGTCCCGACCGAAGAAGTGGTTGAAGTAAAGCGCGGCCAGAAAATCAATTCCGAACACAAAATCTTCCCGGGTTATGTTCTGGCAAAGCTCGATATGAATGACGAAGTCTGGCACATGATCAAGGATACGCCAAAAGTCACCGGCTTTCTTGGCGCGGCCAACAAACCGGCACCGATCAGCGAGAAAGAGGCCGCGCGCCTGCTGCAACAATTGCAAGAAGGTGTCGAAAAGCCCCGCTCTTCCGTTTCCTTCGACATCGGCGAAGAAGTGCGCGTGTCCGAAGGCCCGTTTGCTTCATTCAACGGCATCGTGGAAGAAGTCGACGAAGAAAAAGCGAAACTCAAGGTTTCCGTTTCCATCTTCGGCCGTGCAACGCCGGTCGAACTGGAATACAGCCAGGTTGAAAAAATCTGATCCGCTTCAATTCGGAAAAAGCCCCTTGAGGGGCTTTTTTGTTTTGAGCGGCTTGAGTTTTTTGCTGCGCTGCACTATATTGGTTTCATCGTTAACCTCTTAACAAAGTTTGGAGGTCTGCCCATGAACAAATCCCTTCCGCCATCACGTGTCCGCGTTCTTCAGGAACCATCCTTGTTTCATCAGACGATTTCCGGTATTTTTATGAAAAAGACGGTCGCGCCGGATGCGCAGCTGACCGCGCCGCCCTCCCGCCTTGCCACGGACGGGACCTTCAATCACGGCGATCGTGGGGCGCATCTGGTCCGTTGAGGACCTAGAAAATCCTTGCAATTGGTGGGACTTCCCCCTATAAACCGCCCCATTAAGGATTGTGGGAGGTGACCCCAAGCATACCCAAGACCATCTGGGGGGCCGTACCACAGACCTCGTTTTAACGATGCCATGTCAAACATGGTCATCCTGAGGGAGAAAGCCCGAAGGATCTCGTCATTAGAGATTCTTCGCTGACGCTCAGAATGACCGCGATGATCTGGCAGCCATAGAAAAGAGGAACAAAATGGCAAAGGAAATCACAGGTTATATCAACCTGATTCTACCGGCGAACTCCGCCACACCGGCTCCGCCGATTGGGCCTGCGCTCGGTCAGCACGGCGTCAACATCATGGAATTCTGTAAGGCGTTTAACGCCAAGACGGAATCCTCTGAAAAAGGCATGCCGACACCGGTCGTGATCACTGTCTACAAAGACAAATCGTTCACGTTCATCACAAAGAAGGCGCCGAACACGTACTACATCAAAAAAGCAACGAAACTGAAAATGGGTTCGAAGAATCCAGGTAAAGAAGTTGCCGGCGTGATCAAGCGCTCTCAAATCAAAGAAATCGCCCAGGACAAAATGGTCGACATGAACGCGAAAGACCTCGAAGGCGCGATGCGCATTATCGAAGGCTCTGCCCGTTCCATGGGTATTGACGTGGTGGAGGGTTAATTAGATGACAACGCAAACCAAAAAGAACAAGCAAATCGCTGGTAAAGTTGATGCGCTGAAAACTTACTCTGTTTCCGAAGCTGTTGCCATTCTGAAAGATTGTGCATCCCTTCGTAAATTCGATGAAACGATCGAAGTGTCCCTGAACCTCGGTATCGATCCGAAACACGCTGACCAGCAGGTCCGTGGTGTTACGTCCTTGCCACATGGTACAGGCGCAAAAGTTCGCGTGGCCGTTATCGCCCGTGATGCCAAGGCAGAAGAAGCGAAAAAAGCCGGTGCCGACATCGTTGGCGCGGAAGACCTGATCGAAACGATCAAGTCCGGCAAAATCGAATTCGACCGCTGCATCGCGACACCGGACATGATGGGTCTCATCGGTCAGGTGGCGAAAGTATTGGGTCCAAAAGGCCTGATGCCGAACCCGAAACTGGGTACTGTTACACCAGACGTGAAAACGGCTGTTGAATCTGCGAAAGCCGGTTCCATCGAGTTCCGTGCGGAAAAAACAGGTATCGTTCAGGCCGGCGTTGGCAAGGCATCCTTCGATGCGAAGAAACTGGAAGAAAACATCCTGTTCTTCATCGATGCGATACAGAAGGCGAAACCGACAGGCGCCAAAGGCACATATATGAAGAAGGTTTCCCTTTCTTCGACAATGGGCCCTGGCATCAAAATCGACCTGACAAAGGCCGCATAATTACACATTGAATCAATGGAAAAGCCCTGCTGTTCCAGCGGGGCTTTTTCTTTAAAGCGAGAACGAGATGCAGATTAGATTAGAAAAGCTGGGCTTTGCCTATACCGAGCCGATGTTTTCGGGCGTGACCATGAACATCGCCGAAAACCACCGTGTCGGTATTGTGGGCAACAATGGCGCCGGCAAATCCTCGCTGCTCAAATGCATCACGGGGGAACTGGAGCCGACAGAAGGCGCGGTGATCAAGCCCAAAGGCATGCGCTTTGGTATCATCGAACAGGATATCCCGGCAGGTCTTCGCGACAAGACGCTCTACGATGTGATTGCCGAGGCGATCCCTGAAGAGATGCGTGATTACAACACATGGAAGGTCGATGTCGCGCTCGATACGTTCAAGGCTCCCCAGGCCATTCATCAAAAATTTGTGAAGGAACTTAGCGGCGGATGGCAACGTCTTGCCCTCATCGCCCGGTCATGGATGGGGGAGCCTGATGCTCTGCTGCTCGATGAACCCACCAACCACCTCGACCTTGAAAAGATCGTCCTGCTCGAACAATGGCTCAATGAACAGGTGCGCGATATTCCGGTGATGTGTATCAGTCACGATCGCCGTTTCCTTGATAACTGTACGAACACAACCTTGTTCCTGCGCCCCGTGCGCTCGACGTCCTATCCGCAGCCTTTCAGCCGTGCGAAGGAATCGCTTGCTGTTGACGATACGGCCGCCGCGGCGCAGCGCGAAAAGGAATTGAAGGAAGTCGAACGCCTTGAAAAAAGCGCGCATGAGTTAAAACTGACAGGCGCGAACTTCCACAGCGGCTCCGCCCTCAAAAAAGCGAAACAGATTGTGGGCCGTGCGGACAAGCTGCGGTCCGAGGTGCACGAAAAACAGATCGAGGTCCGCCGCGAAATCAAACTCCCCAATAGCGGCATGCATGCGAAACATCTGGTGGAACTGCGCAACGTCAAGGTGACGGCGCCCGATGGGCGTGAACTGATTTCGATTGGCAAACTCGATATCGCGCAGGATGACCGTATTGTTTTGCTCGGCCTCAACGGCATGGGAAAATCAACACTGGTCCACCTCATTCACAAGGCGTTCTCGAACACGGAACGTGCGCGGGGCGAGGGGGTCTTGATTACACCGACGGCAAAGCTTGGTTACGTGGATCAGCATCTATCGACATTGCCGCTCGACATCACCATGGCCGAATATATTGCGGGTGAGTTTCAGATGGGCCGCGAGGCCGTGATCACGCGCCTGATCGCTGCGGGCTTTTCCTTCGACCGTCAGGATACGGTGATCAAGAAGCTCAGCCACGGGGAACGATCCCGTCTTTACTTGCTGGGCCTGCGCCTGCTTGAGCCGAACTTCTATATCATGGACGAACCGACCAACCATCTGGACATTGACGGACAGGAACAGCTGGAACGTGAGATATTGCTCAATGGTGCGGCTTGCGTCCTCGTATCGCACGACCGTTCCTTTGTTTCGAACCTTGGAACACGTTTTCTGGTGATCAGTGACGGCAGATTGCTTGAAATTGACGATCCGCAAGTGTTCTATGATTATATGTTCGATGGAAAACCGCTCTTTGACCGGAGCGCCGGGATGCCAAACTGGCTATAGGGGAATAGAAATGGAAAAGACCAAAGTTATTATCGACTGCGATCCTGGATGTGACGATGCGGTTGCGCTGGTCGCATTCCTGACTTCGCCCGCTTTTGACGTTGTGGGGATTACCAGCATCGGCGGCAATGTCGATCCCGCCAAGACGCAGGCCAATGCGCTCGGTATTGCCGCGCTGGTGGGGCGCCGCGATGTGCCCGTCTATTCCGGCGCTGATAAGCCACTCAAGAAAAAGGCCGTGCTGGCCGACAATGTGCACGGCGAAAGCGGTGTCGATGGTCTGACGCTTCCATCCGATCGCGCTGCCGCCAAAACCGATATGGACGCGGCGGATTTTATTATCAAGGCTACGCGCCAACATAAAGACATCACGCTGGTCGTGATTGGGCCGATGACGAACATCGCCATCGCCTTGCAACGCGACGCGGATTTGCCAAACCATGTGAAAGAAATTGTGACAATGGGCGGCGCGTTCGGTGACCCGGGCGGGAATATGTCTCCTTTCGCCGAATTCAATATCTTTTGCGATCCGCACGCCGCCGCGCTGGTCTATGATGCCTTCCCGCGCATCACCGTCTTCCCGCTCGATGTAACACATAAGGCATTGCAGGATGCGGCGTTCCGGAAGTGGGTGGCGGGCCACGGCGCGAACGGGGAAAACCTTGCCAATATGATGCGCCAATATGCGGTGACTTATCCGGGCGTCACCGACGAGCGTTCTCCGCTTCATGACTTCCATACCTTCGCGGGGCTCGTTGACCCAGACCTTCACACCTATAAAACGGGCCGTGTATCCGTGGTAATTGAAGGGGGGCAGGAGGGTCAGACGGTTCTTGCGGAAGGCGCGGGCGGCCATAAAGTGGCCCTTTCCCTTGATTCAGAACGTTTTTTTAACGTTCTAAAGGCGGCATTGGCGGATTTCCTGCGATAATGCTTGACGGGGGCGGCTCCTATATGGTTTAAACCGCCTGAAAGTTTCCTGTCCAAGACTGCAAGGGACCGCAAGGTTTAAACATCCTGCATAGATAGTGGAATTGTCATTCTGGGCGTAAGCGAGGAATCTCTTTGAGATCCTTCAGGATGACATCCAATATTGATAAGGTTTTGTTCAGGATGGCCGTAAAACGCCATCTTTTTTTATGAACTAAAGGAAAATATAGAAATGGCTCAAACCCGCGAAAATAAAAAGGATGCCGTAGCAGTTCTCAACAAACTGTTCTCGGAAGCCGAAATTTTGCTTCTGACCAAGAACACAGGTCTTGATGCAAAAGCGACGAACGAGCTTCGTATTGCTGCCCGCGCCGCCGGTGTTGACTATCGTGTTGCTAAAAACACGCTGGCCAAGATCGCTGTCAAAGGCACACAGTACGAAGTCCTTGGCGACAAAATGAAAGGCCCGACAGGTTTCGTTACCGGAACCGATGGCGTGGCCACGGCAAAGGCGATTGCCAAATTTGCCGAAAAGAACCCGAAGCTCGAAATCGTTGGGGCCAAGTTCGGCGACATGGTGATGGATGCGGCACAGGCCGTTGAATTCTCCAAACTCCCGACGCTCGACGAAATCCGCTCCAAACTGGTTGGCCTGCTTCAAGCACCGGCTTCTCAGCTTGTTGGCGTGACGAAAGCTTACGGCGAAAAAGAAAACGCATAATTTTACTACTGATACACTGAAAACTAAGGAGAACTAAAAATGGCTGATCTAGCTAAAATCGTTGACCAACTGTCTGAACTGACTGTTATCGAAGCAGTTGAACTGTCCAAAATGCTCGAAGAAAAATGGGGCGTTACAGCCGCTGTTGCTGCGGGCCCGGCTGTTGCTGCTGCTGGCGGCGCTGCTGCTGAAGAGAAAACAGACTTCACAGTCGTTCTGGCCGATGCCGGCGCGAACAAGATCAACGTGATCAAGGAAGTCCGTGCAATCACAGGTCTTGGCCTGAAAGAAGCAAAAGACCTCGTCGAAGGCGCACCGAAGCCTCTGAAAGAAGGCGTTGCCAAGGCCGAAGCCGAAGAAATGAAAAAGAAACTGGAAGAAGCAGGCGCGAAAGTCGAACTGAAGTAATCTTCCGGTCCTTTGGATCAATACGAAAACCCCGGCCTTGTCGCCGGGGTTTTTATGTTTATATATGGTTTACAGACGGCGTGGATGGCGGCGTGAAAAGGGGCCGGACATGGGAACCTTGACGGGCCCTTGAACGTTGAAATTTTGCCGTTAATCTTTTTTAAACCCAATGCTTGACAATTGGTACACCATCCTCCATAAACCACTCACTTAATAAGATTCGTAGGCGATGGTGACGGTTATTAAGCCGATAATTGAATAGCGAAATCAATGATTTAGTCCGCTTCCCCGGTTAATGGGGAATGGCGGACTATCGTGTTTTGATACTTTTTACGAAGGTACGGAAAGAAAAAATGAGCGCAAAATCAGCAAAATCCAAAAATGTTGCGACCGGTCCGGTCAAAAAAGCAAAACGTATGGCAAAGCCGCCTGTCCGTTCCGCCAACGATGTCAGCAGCTTTACAGGCCGTAAACGCGTTCGCCGTTCTTTCGGTAAAATCCGCGAAGTCGCCGAAATGCCGAACCTGATCGAAGTTCAGCGCGATTCTTATGAACAATTCCTGCAAACGGATGTTGATGCCGAACTGCGTAAAATGCAGGGGCTGCACAAGGTTCTGACCGAAGTTTTCCCGATCAAGGACTTTTCCGACAAGGCTGAAATAGATTACGTAAAGTATGAGCTGGAAGAGCCGAAATATGACGTTGATGAATGTCAGCAGCGCAGCATGACCTTCGCCGCGCCTCTGCGCGTTACGATGCGTCTGTCCGTTTTCGATGTTGATGAAGACACAGGCCTGCGTTCCATTCGCGACATCAAAGAACAAGATGTTTATATGGTCGATATGCCGCTCATGACCGACAACGGGACGTTCGTTGTCAACGGCACAGAGCGCGTGATCGTATCCCAGATGCACCGTTCCCCAGGCGTGTTCTTCGACCACGATGGCGGCAAAACGCATGCGTCCGGCAAATACCTTTTTGCTGCCCGCGTCATTCCTTACCGTGGTTCGTGGCTCGATTTCGAATTCGATGCGAAAGACAATATGTATGTCCGTATCGACCGTCGCCGTAAACTGCCGGTCACAACATTGCTGCGCGCGCTTGATTCCGATGCGTCTGCCAAATACCGCGCGGAGCAGGAAGCGAAAGACAAGCCGGTCGACCCGCTGATGATTCAGGGTATGTCGAACGAGGAAATCCTCTCCACATTCTATGATGTCGTAAAATACGACAAAACAGATAAAGGCTGGAAAACACCATTTGTTGCGCAGCGTTTCCGCGGCGTTAAACTGGCTTATGACCTCGTTGATGCCAAAACAGGCAAAACCGTTGTCGAAGCCGGTGAGAAAATCACACCGCGCAAATCCAAACAACTGGCCGAAGACGGCCTGAAAGAAATCCTGATCCAGGATGAAGAGCTGATCGGCTCCTACATGGCCGAAGATATCTTCGATGCCACGACGGGTCAGGTTTATTTCGAAGCCGGTCATGAATTGACGGCGGATGATCTGGCGCAGCTTGATGAATTCACCATCAAAACATTGCCTCTGCTCGCCATCGACCACACCAATGTCGGCCCTTACATCCGCAACACGATGATGGTAGACAAGTGTGACACACGTGAAGAAGCGTTGATCGATATCTACCGCGTTATGCGCCCGGGTGAGCCGCCGACAGTTGAATCGGCACAGGCTTTGTTCCAGTCCCTGTTCTTTGATCCCGAGCGCTATGACCTGTCCGATGTCGGCCGCGTCAAAATGAATGCGCGTCTTGATCTCGATACGCCGGATGACCTACGCATCCTGCGCAAGGAAGACATTCTTGCGATCCTGAAATACCTGCACGGTCTCAAAGACGGTGTTGGCGAAGTTGACGATATCGACAACCTCGGCAACCGCCGCGTTCGTTCCGTTGGCGAGCTGATGGAAAACCAGATCCGCGTCGGCCTGCTCCGCATGGAACGCGCGATCCGTGAACGCATGTCTTCTGTCGAAATCGACACCTACATGCCGCACGACCTGATCAACGCGAAACCGGCCGCCGCTGCCGTTCGTGAATTCTTCGGCTCCTCGCAGCTGTCACAGTTCATGGACCAGACAAACCCGCTGTCCGAAATCACGCACAAACGCCGCCTGTCGGCATTGGGCCCCGGCGGTCTGACACGTGAACGCGCGGGCTTTGAAGTGCGCGACGTTCACCCGACGCACTATGGCCGTATCTGCCCGATTGAAACACCGGAAGGTCCGAACATCGGTCTGATCAACTCTCTCTCCACCTTCGCCCGCGTCAACCAGTACGGCTTCATCGAATCCCCGTACCGCAAGGTTGAAAACGGCAAAGTAACGGATGAAGTGATTTATATGTCCGCGATGGAAGAGGCGAAATACACAATCGCCCAGGCCAACTCGGTCCTCGATGAGAAGGGCAAATTTGCCGGTGAGTTGGTTTCCTGCCGCAAGGCCGGTGACAACCTGATGGCAACGCCTGAAACCATTGATTTCATCGACGTTTCACCAAAACAGATTGTGTCCGTTGCTGCATCCCTGATCCCGTTCCTAGAGAACGACGACGCCAACCGCGCGTTGATGGGTTCCAACATGATGCGTCAGGCCGTTCCGCTGGTCCGCGCCGATGCGCCGCTGGTTGGAACAGGTATGGAAGCGACCGTTGCCCGCGACTCCGGCGCCGCTATTGCGGCCCGCCGCGGTGGTAAGGTTGTTCAGGCGGATGCTACACGTATCGTTATCCGTGCGACCGAACAATTGAATGCCGGTGAGCCTGTGGTTGATATCTACAAGCTCTCGAAATTCCAGCGTTCGAACCAGTCGACCTGTATCCTGCAAAAACCGCTCGTGAAAGTGGGCGACGACATCAAGGCGGGCGACATCATCGCCGATGGTCCGTCCACACAGTTCGGTGAACTGGCGCTGGGCCGCAATGTCCTCGTCGCGTTCATGCCATGGAATGGTTACAACTACGAAGACTCCATCCTTCTGTCCGAACGCATCGTGTCCGACGATGTCTTTACTTCGATCCACATCGAAGAATTCGAAGTCATGGCCCGCGATACGAAACTCGGCACCGAAGAGATCACACGCGATATCCCGAACGTCGGGGAAGAAGCGCTGAAACACCTCGACGAAGCCGGTATCGTCCACGTTGGCGCCGAAGTTGGTCCGGGTGACATCCTCGTTGGTAAAGTGACGCCGAAAGGTGAATCGCCGATGACGCCGGAAGAAAAACTTCTCCGCGCCATCTTCGGTGAAAAGGCCGCCGATGTGAAAGACACATCGCTGCGCCTGCCGCCGGGAACATCGGGTACAATCGTTGAGGTTCGTGTCTTCAACCGCCGCGGTGTCGATAAAGACTCCCGCGCGATGGCGATTGAACGTGCCGAAATCGAGCGTCTTGCGAAAGACCGCGATGACGAACGCCGCATTCTGGAAGGTGGTTACTATGGCCGTCTCAAAGAACTGCTCGTCGGCAAAACCGTTGCGTCTGTGCCGAAGGACATCAAGGAAGTCAAAAAAGGCGACAAGCTGACAACGACGAACCTCGATGAAATCAAGCAAGGTTTGTGGCGCCAGATTGTTGTCGACAACGACAAGGTGATGGAAGAAATCGAAGCGATGGGTAAGACCTTCGATTCCGCCGTTGACGACCTGAAAGAGCGTTTCGAGAACAAGGTTGAAAAACTCCAGCGCGGGGATGAACTTCCTCCGGGCGTTATGAAGTCCGTCAAGGTCTTTGTGGCGATCAAGCACAAGATGCAGCCGGGCGATAAGATGGCCGGCCGTCACGGTAACAAAGGGGTTGTGTCCAAGATCATGCCGGTCGAAGACATGCCATATCTTGAAGACGGCACGCCGGTCGATATCGTTCTGAACCCGCTTGGCGTTCCATCGCGTATGAACGTTGGCCAGATCCTCGAAATCCACCTGGGTTGGGCGACGGCAAACCTTGGCCGCCAGATCGGTGAATTGATCGACAGCTTCAACGATCCGAAGCATGCGAATGCCGATGAGATCAAGAAGCTGAAAGAAAAACTGAAAGCCGTTTATGGCGAGCGCGAATTCAAAGACCGCGTCAGCCAGCTCGACGATCAGCAAATGGTCGACATGGCGCAAAACCTCCGCAAGGGCGTGCCGATGGCGACACCGGTTTTCGACGGCGCGGAAGAGGCGGACATCAATGAATTGCTGAAACTTGCCGGTCTCGACACTTCCGGCCAGATGACGTTGATCGATGGCCGCACAGGTGAGAAATTCGCACGTAAGGTAACCGTTGGTTACAAATACATGCTGAAACTCCACCACCTAGTCGATGACAAGATCCACGCCCGCTCCATCGGTCCTTACTCGCTGGTCACACAGCAGCCTCTCGGCGGTAAGGCCCAGTTCGGCGGACAGCGTTTCGGGGAGATGGAAGTGTGGGCTCTGCAAGCGTATGGCGCTGCCTACACGCTGCAAGAGATCCTCACCGTCAAGTCCGACGACGTGGCAGGCCGTTCGAAAGTCTACGAAGCGATCGTTCGCGGCGAAGACAATTTCGAAATCGGCGTTCCGGAATCCTTCAACGTTCTTGTGAAAGAACTGAAGGCTCTCGGCCTCAACGTCGATATGAAGCAGAGCGGTAAGTGACGGAGTGCTTGGTGCGGCATCAAGCCGCGCCTTAGCCAACCCGTCATCCCGGCGTAAGCCGGGATCCATAGGAAGAGAAGATGAAGAATGAATCTTACATGAGAGGCGAAGACGTAAAAACAGTCTTACAATTCTTAGCGGTGTTTCTAGCTGGTGTAGGTTTAACTATAGGGTTTATTTCTTCAGTAGGTATGGAAACGCGGGATGTAAAATGCATCATAAAAGATGCTGATTAGAAATTGAATGGATCCCGGCTTTCGCCGGGATGACGATGGAAAAGATAAAATCCGGAAACGGTAACGGAATAAAAAGGTAGGCAAAAATGAATGAACTGATGAATCTCTTCGGGACACCGCAAGGCCCGCAAAGCTTCGATAGCATCCGCATCGCGATTTCCTCTCCGGAGCAAATCCTGAGCTGGTCTTTCGGCGAAGTGAAAAAGCCGGAAACAATCAACTACCGTACATTTAAGCCAGAGCGCGATGGTCTGTTCTGCGCCCGTATCTTTGGCCCGATCAAGGATTACGAATGTCTTTGCGGCAAATACAAACGCATGAAATACAAAGGGATCATCTGCGAGAAGTGCGGCGTTGAAGTCACGCTGACCAAAGTGCGCCGCGAGCGCATGGGCCACATTGAACTGGCATCGCCTGTTGCGCACATCTGGTTCCTGAAGTCCCTCCCCAGCCGTATCGGTCTGATGATCGACCTGACGCTGAAAGAACTCGAAAAAATTCTCTACTTCGAAGCCTACGTGGTTTTGGAGCCGGGCATGACTCCGCTGAAGCCTTTGCAGCTTCTGTCCGAAGAAGAATACATGAACGCACAGGACGAATACGGCGAAGAAAACTTCCGCGCCGGTATTGGTGCCGAAGCGCTGAAAGAAATCCTCCAGAATGTTAATCTGGAAGAAGATCTGGTGAAGTGCGAGGAAGACCTGCGCGACACCAATTCCGAAGCGAAACGCAAGAAACTCGTCAAGCGTCTGAAACTTCTGGAATCCTTCATCGCATCGGGCACGCGCCCCGAATGGATGATCCTTGATGTTGTTCCGGTTCTGCCGCCGGAACTGCGCCCGCTGGTTCCGCTCGATGGTGGCCGTTTTGCGACATCCGACCTGAACGACCTGTATCGCCGCGTTATCAACCGTAACAATCGTCTGAAACGCCTGATGGAACTGCGCGCGCCCGATATCATTGTGCGTAACGAAAAGCGTATGTTGCAAGAAGCCGTGGATGCGCTGTTCGACAATGGCCGCCGTGGCCGCGTCATCACTGGCGCGAACAAACGTCCGCTCAAGTCTCTGTCCGACATGCTGAAAGGGAAGCAAGGTCGCTTCCGTCAGAACCTCCTCGGTAAACGCGTCGACTATTCCGGTCGTTCCGTTATCGTGGTGGGGCCAGAGCTGAAACTGCATCAATGCGGTCTGCCGAAGAAAATGGCGCTCGAACTGTTCAAACCGTTCATCTACCACAAGCTGGAAATCTACGGCATGGCCTCGACGGTCAAGGCCGCCAAGAAGATGGTTGAAAAAGAACGCCCCGAGGTTTGGGATATCCTCGAGGAAGTTATACGCGAACACCCGGTTCTTCTGAACCGCGCGCCGACACTCCACCGCCTTGGTATTCAGGCGTTCGAACCGACCCTGATCGAAGGCAAGGCGATCCAGCTGCACCCGCTCGTCTGTACAGCGTTCAACGCTGACTTCGACGGCGACCAGATGGCCGTTCACGTTCCGCTGTCGATTGAATCGCAGCTCGAAGCACGCTGCCTGATGATGTCCACCAACAACATCCTCTCGCCCGCGAACGGCAAGCCGATTATCGTGCCGTCCCAGGATATCGTTCTGGGTCTTTACTACCTGACCATCCAACTGGATGGCCAGAAAGGTGAAGGCATGATCTTCCGCGGCCCTGGTGAAATCCAGCACGCGCTGCAAGAAGGCCATATTACGCTGCATGCGAAAATCAAATGCCGCTATCACGGTGTTGATGCAGATGGCAACAAGATCACAACCCTGGTGGATTCCACACCGGGCCGTATGATCCTGTCCGAACTTTTCCCGCGCCACCCGAACCTGCCGTTCAGCCTGATCAACACGGTGCTGACGAAGAAGGAAGTGACAAACCTGATCGACACCGTCTATCGTCACTGTGGCCAGAAAGAGACTGTGATTTTCTGCGACCGCATGATGAAGCTCGGCTTCAAACATGCCTGCACCGCCGGTATTTCCTTCGGTAAGGATGATATGATCATCCCGAAAGAGAAAGAGAAGCTGGTCGCCGAAGCAACCGCGAAAGTTGCCGAATATGAGCAGCAATATCAAGACGGTCTGATCACCAAGGGCGAGAAGTACAACAAGGTCGTCGATATCTGGTCTCGTTGCACGGACGATGTTGCGGGCGCGATGATGAAACACATCTCGAATGTCGGTGAAGTCGGCCTCAACTCGGTTTACATGATGGCGCATTCCGGTGCCCGCGGTTCCGCGGCCCAGATCCGTCAGCTTGCCGGTATGCGCGGCCTGATGGCCAAGCCGTCGGGCGAGATTATCGAGACGCCGATTATTTCCAACTTCAAGGAAGGTCTATCGGTTCTTGAATACTTCAACTCCACGCACGGTGCCCGTAAAGGCCTTGCCGATACGGCGTTGAAAACAGCGAACTCCGGTTACCTGACACGCCGCCTCGTCGACGTTGCGCAGGACGCCGTTATCAACGAACCGGATTGCGGCACGACATCGGGCGTGACAATCCGCCCCGTGATGAACGGTGCCGATACGGTTGTTGGCCTTGGCGAACGCTCGCTCGGCCGCGTGGTTCTGGAAGAAGTGAAAGACCCGCTGTCCGGCAAGGTTATCGTTCCGGTCAATGAAATGATCGATGAATCCGCCGCCGAGGAAATCGAAAAGGCCGGTCTTGATTCTATCAAGGTCCGCTCTGTCCTGACATGCGAAAGCCGCACCGGCGTTTGCGCGAAATGTTACGGACGTGATCTGGCTCGCGGTACGATGGTCAATATCGGCGAAGCCGTTGGCGTTATGGCCGCCCAGTCGATCGGGGAGCCGGGAACGCAGCTTACGATGCGTACCTTCCACATCGGCGGCGCGGCGCAGCGCGGCGCGGAGAAATCCTCGTTCGAAGCGGCGCTCGATGGTAAAATCGAAATCCGCAACCAGAACGTTGTTAAAAACTCTGCCGGTATCAACATCGTCATGGGCCGCAACACAGAAATCGTTCTGCTGGATGCCAAGGGCAAGGAGCGCGCAGCGCACCGTGTTCCGTACGGCGCACGCCTGCTGATCGAAGATGGTGCGAAGGTTGCCGCAGGGGCCAAGCTGGCCGAATGGGACCCGTTCACCATGCCGATCATCACGGAAAAAGACGGCGTTGTGAAATTCGCCGACCTCCTCGAAGGTGTTTCCGTGGCCGAGCGTACGGACGAGGCAACGGGTATTGCATCCCGCGTTGTTATCGACTGGCGTTCACAGCCGAAGGGCGGGGATCTGAAGCCGCGTATTTCCCTCACCAACAAAAAGGGTGAAGTGATCACGCTGCCGAACGGCCTGCCCGCGAACTATTACCTGTCTGTCGATACAATTCTGTCCGTTGAAAACGGCGCGGAAGTGAAGGCAGGGGACATCATCGGCCGTATTCCACGCGAAACATCGAAGACCCGCGATATTACAGGGGGTCTGCCGCGTGTGGCCGAATTGTTCGAAGCGCGCCGCCCGAAAGATTTCGCGATTATCTCCGAAGTCGACGGTCAGGTGGAATTCGGCAAGGATTACAAATCCAAACGCCGCATCATCGTCAATCCGACCGACAAGTCGATCGAGCCTCGCGAATATCTTATTCCGAAAGGCCGTCACCTCGCGGTTCAGGAAGGCGACTATGTCCGCAAGGGTGATCCGCTGCTCGATGGCGCGCTCGTGCCGCACGATATTCTGGACGTTCTCGGGGTCGAGGCCTTGGCCGAATACCTCATCAACGAAATCCAGGACGTTTACCGTCTGCAAGGGGTTAAGATCAACGACAAGCATATCGAAGTCATTGCACGTCAGATGATGCAGAAGATCGAAATCCTTGCCGTTGGCGACACGACCTTCCTGCTCGGCGAACATGTCGATCGCGAAGAGTTCGAGGCCGTCAACCGCAAGCAGATGGAACAGGGCCGCATTCCGGCGGAAGGCAAACCGGTTCTGCAGGGTATTACGAAGGCATCGCTTCAGACGCGTTCCTTCATCTCTGCGGCGTCCTTCCAGGAAACGACGCGCGTTCTTACCGAAGCCGCTACACAAGGCAAGGTGGACGAGCTGAACGGCCTGAAAGAAAACGTCATCGTCGGTCGCCTGATCCCTGCTGGAACAGGCTCCTACGTCAACCGCATCCGCCGTGTGGCGGCAGAGCGCGACACGCTGGCGCTGGCCTCACAGCAACAGGCGGAAGCGCTTGGCCTTGATGACGACATCAAGGAAGCCGCAAACGGTTAACAAAAAGAAATTTGGAAACGGCCCTGTGAATGGGCCGTTTCCTTTTTAAAAGTACGCTGTGTTGATCATGAAAAAACCATTCAAGGCCAATAGCCGCAACGACCGGTTTTCTTACTTATATGCCAATCCCGTATATACACGGCGATTGAAGATCGCCTTCCCCACACAAAGCGACCGCGATGAATATCGTGATTATCTTCTGAGCGATAATCTGGGGTTTCTGAAATTTATAGGCCAGGGTTGGGAGACTATAGCGGCAGAGGAAATCACGCCGTCCTATACAAGCTATATCCTCGATCATTTAAAGAAGGTGCGCTTCAGCTCTCAAGAGCTGATTATAAGACGAATAGGATCTTCTGAAATTTTGGGCTCCATCGATACTTATCAGGATTCAAGAGGTAAACCCTGGATGGGATATCACTTTCGTAAAGCGGCCAGGGGCCACGGTTATGCCCGCGAAGCTGTTGCTGGCGTTTTGGATGCAATCCAAAAATATGAACATCGCACGGTTGAAATGTTTGAAACATTCGCGGATAACGAAGGCAGTAAAAACCTTCTAAGAAAACTGGGTTATCAGAGCGTTGGCAGGACCAGTGCGATGGCAGGTGCTCATAAAGGCAAAGAGTCGGTACGGTTTATTCGTTGATCGTTTGCCTTGGCGCTTCACGGGCGCGGCGGGTGAGTTCTTCTTGAATAATCACATTGCGGCGGGCGGTGTT
>CBFGQF010000020.1:0-15383 GCA_965650865.1 uncultured Alphaproteobacteria bacterium
AAAGAACCCGCCCGTGCCATATTCTTGTCCAGAAGTTGGACCAGACTATTCGCATACTGATTCGAAGGGGATGAAAAGCGGGATACAACCCGCCTTAGACACAGCGGAAACCAGAGGAACTTGTGGCCGAACGGCTAAAACCCATTACCTACCAGGAGGTATGACCATGAGCTCTTTTACAACTGATACAAAAAAAGTAATCCACCGTGTACTCGAAGACACCAGACTGGCCTACAACATATCCTGCGACTGGGAACACCCCAATGCCGATTATGCGGAATACGCCTCGACACAGGCGTTGGCCGAATTCCGGCACGCGCTCGCTTGTGAGGATTTAACCCATGACCAGCTCTGCATGATGCTCCGCCGCGCGGCCGCGAAGGAACGCCGCCGCCAGTGCAAAACGCCATGGGCAATGTTCATGACCAATTATCTGGAACGCAACGATGTGGCCAACAGCTAGGAAAGATTAATATTGAGTATGCTGCGGGCCTTTCAACAGGCCCGTTTTTTTATGAAAAAAACAGATGTGTACTCTTGAAATCGCCGTTTTTGCTTGCCTTTACGGCCCAAAACCCCCTATAACGCCCATACCTCGCCGGAACACAGGCATAAATGTCCGGCTTTTCCATCCACGGTGGATGGTACTTTTAACAACCCATGAGGAGAAAACTATGCCCTTCTACGAAACCGTGTTTATCGCACGGCAGGACCTCAGTGACGCTCAGGTAAAAGAGATCACGGAAGCCTGCGAACAAATCATCAAAGACGGCAAAGGCAAAATTGTTAAGACCGAAAACTGGGGTCTGCGCACACTCGCCTACCGCATCAACAAAAACCGTAAAGGACACTATGTCCTGATCGAGACAGACACACCTGCTCCGGCCCTGCTGGAAATGGAACGTACGCTGCGCCTGAATGAAAACATTCTGCGCTATATGTCGATCAAGCTGGATACGCTGTCCAAAGGCCCGTCCAAGATTATCGATAAGAATACATCCGATGACGATATCACAGGCAAGGAGGCCGCATAATCATGTCCGAACGCGAACAACGTACTGATCGCAGCGAAGGTGCCGGCCCGAAGAAAAGCTTCTTCCGTCGCCGCAAGACCTGCCCGTTCTCCGGTCCCCGTGCCATCACGATCGACTGGAAAGATGTCCGTATGCTGGGCCGCTATGTGTCCGAGCGCGGTAAGATTGTCCCGGCCCGTATCACGGCCGCTTCGCAAAAGAAGCAGCGTGAACTGGCACAGGCGATCAAGCGCGCCCGTTACATGGCCCTGATGCCATACGTCCGCAACGAAGCAGATAGCAGCGGTTCTCACAGCTCCGCTGGCCGCTTCTAAGAAGGAAAGGTAAATAGAAATGTCTACACAAGTCATTCTTCTGGAACGCGTGGAAAATCTTGGTGCCATGGGTGATGTTGTCACCGTGAAGCCGGGTTATGCCCGCAACTTCCTGATCCCGCAGAGCAAAGCGCTCCGCGCGACCAAGGAGAACATTGCTTACTTCGAAGCGCAAAAAGCGCATCTGACGAAGCTGAACGCCGATAAGAAAGCCGATGCCGAAAAAGCATCGAAGGCAATCGAAGGCACGAAAGTTGTCATCATTCGCCAAGCCTCCGAAGGGGGTCAGCTCTACGGATCTGTCGCCGCACGCGATATCGCCGAAGAACTGTCCGCAGCGACAAAACAATCGATTGCCCGCGGCCAGGTTCACCTGAACCAGGCGTTCAAGACAATCGGCCTGTTCAATGTCGATGTCGCCCTGCACCCGGAAGTTAAGGTCAAAATTACGGTCAACGTTGCCCGTACACCGGCCGAAGCGGAGATTCAGGAAAAGACAGGCAAGGCCGTTATCGTTGATAACCGCGCCAACGCAAAGGCTGACGATGCCGATGCAAAGGCAGCCTTCCTTGAAGACAGCGCCCTCGCAGCGGAAGCCGCCGATGCGGAAGCCGCAGCAGCCGATGAAGCCGCAGCAGCCGAAAAGGCCGCAAAGAAAGCAGCCAAAAAGGCCGCTAAGCCTGAAAGCGAAGAAGAAGCCGCCTAAGCAGGCTTTGCATAAGCATTTGAAAGTCCCGCATATTTTGCGGGACTTTTTACTTGGACGATATCATCCCCGCTATTCACAGACATAAAAAATTCGTTTGTGGAACCGGCGGTCAATTGGATATATCGTTCAACCATGTCAGATACCCCGCAATTGAAAGTCGTTCCCGGCGAACAAAGTCTTTTCCACCGCACGCCGCCCCATAATCTGGAGGCGGAACAAGGCCTGCTCGGCATGTTGCTCGTGGACAACCGCCACATAGAAAAGATCAATGACTTCCTGCGTCCTGAGCATTTCAGCCATCCCGCCCATGGCCGCATCTACGACACGATGGTCAAAATGATCGAACGCGGGCTGGAAGCCAAGGCCACGACGCTGAAGGATTATTTCGAAAAAGACGAAGGGCTGAAAGAGGTTGGCGGCGTACGATACCTCGTCGAACTTGCGACCGAAGTGCCGCTTCTCAACGACATAAAGGATTACGGCCAGACAGTCTATGACCGCTATTTGCGCCGCGAGATCATCCGCCTCAACCAAGATGTGGCGAACATGGCCTATAGTTTTGAGCTGGATCAGGACGCAACCGGCATCATCGGCGAAGCCGAGAGCCGCCTGTTCAAACTCGCCGAAAGCGGCACGGGAGGTGGCAGCGGGTTCGTCACACTCCGGGAATCGATCAAGACCGCCATCGATATCGCCAAAAAGGCCTATGAATCCGATACACACGTAACGGGGATTACGACGGGTCTTAAAGACCTTGATGAAAAGCTCGGCGGCCTGCACCCATCGGACCTTCTCATCCTCGCTGCCCGTCCATCGATGGGGAAAACCTCTTTGGCCGTGAACATCGCCTTCAACGCCGCGAAGAAGTATGCGCAAACTGGAGGCAAGGAGGGCGGACGCGTTGCGTTCTTCTCGCTTGAAATGTCTTCGGACCAGCTTGCAACCCGTATCCTTGCCGACGAAGCCAACATCTCTGGCGATGCCATCCGTAAGGGCAATATCAAAGAACAGGATTTCATTGCCTTCGTTCAGGCGGCACAAACACTTTCATCAGTTCCGCTTTACATTGACGATACACCCGCCCTTACAATCGGTGCCGTACGAACCCGCGCCCGTCGTTTGAAACGGCAGCACGGCCTCGACGTTTTGATCGTCGACTATTTGCAGCTATTGCAAGGCTCCGGCTCGCGCCAGTCCGAAGGCAACCGCGTTCTCGAAATCTCGGAAATCACCCGCGGGTTGAAGGCCATCGCCAAAGAATTGCAAATTCCGGTGATCGCACTGTCACAGCTTTCCAGGGGTGTGGAATCGCGTGACGACAAACGCCCAATGCTGTCCGATCTTCGTGAATCCGGATCGATTGAACAGGATGCGGACTGCGTTATGTTCATCTTCCGCCGCGAGTATTATCTTTCCCGCGAAGAGCCGATGAAGCGCAGCGGCGAGGATGATGGCAAATTCAACGAACGCTATGCCCAGTGGCAAAACGATTTGTCCGAATGCGCGAACACCGCGGAAGTTATCGTGGCAAAACAGCGTCACGGCCCAATCGGCACGGTCCGCCTCTACTTCGATTCCAACGTCACGCGCTTCGCAGATCTGGAAACGCGCTATTCATGATTCCATCCTCTCTCGCGCCGTCCCGCCTAATTATCAATCTATCGGCTCTTGTCGCCAACTACAGGCTCTTTCAGGGGATGGGATCGGCGGCTGTGGCGGGTGTCATCAAGGCCGATGGATACGGCACCGGTGCCGTGCAGGCCTATCAGGCCTTGCATAAGGCCGGTGCGCGCGAGTTCTTTGTCGCAACGCCCGCTGAAGGCATCGCCCTCAAAGCCGATAGCGATTCATCCGTTTATATTCTCGGCGGGGTGTACCATGGGGCGGAAGCCGATTATGTGGCATCGGGAATCATTCCTGTGCTTAACTCCCTTGAACAGATCGAGCGATGGAGCGGTCTGGCAAGAAAGACTGAACGCCGCCTCCCCGCCATCGTCCATTTCGATACAGGCATGAACCGTCTCGGCCTTGAACGAATGGATCTGCAAACCCTGATCGGCAGGCCGGAATTGCTGGAAGCGCTCGACCTACGCGCCATTATGTCGCATTTCGCCTGTAGCGATGAAAAAGACCGTGCGATGAATGAGCGTCAGGCCGAACTATTCGGTTTTATCGCGCGGCACTTCCCAACCTCGCGGAAATCCTTGTGTAATTCGTCTGGCGCATTCCGCAACGAAACGTGGCATTACGATTTGCTGCGCCCCGGCTATGCCCTTTATGGCGGCAATCCCACACCGGAAGATTCTAATCCGATGCGGCGCGTCGTGGACTGGTCTGTGCAAATCCTGCAGACAAGGCTGGGGAAAAAGGGGGAAAGCACAGGGTACAATGCCACCCGTATCCTTGATAAAGACACAAGGCTGGCAACGGTCAGTCTCGGCTATGCCGATGGATTTCTGCGTTCCGGAAGCAACAAGGCCGCGTTGTACTGGAACGGGCAACCGTGCCCCATCATGGGCCGCGTCTCGATGGATTTAATTATTGTCGATATCGGGAGTGTTCAGGGGCCGCCGCCGCAGGCCGGAGACTGGCTGGAAATCCTTGGCCCCCACCAATCGGTCGATACGCTGGCAGCAAGTTGTGGCACCATCGGTTATGAAATTCTGACCTCGCTGGGCGACCGCGCACACCGCACTTATATGCCGGATGAATAAAAGCCCTTTCCATGGGCCGCCAAAAAAGTTAAAAATCTGATCGGATTGGATTTATCGGAAGGTTTCCATATGGCGGATCAGCATCAAAGCATCGACATGGAAGACAAGGCATCTGTCCTGTCGCTCATCCTGACCGTTTGCCAGACCATCGGCGCCAGCATTCTGGGGTTCTTCCAGTCTATCGGCGCGTTATCCTTCTTTGTCGCAAAGGCGGTATCAAGCTGTTTTACACCGCCGTGGTATCCGCGCCTGATCATCCGCCAGTTCATCGATATCGGTTATTACTCGCTGCCCGTTGTCGGTATGACCGCGATTTTTACCGGGATGGTTCTGGCATTGCAGTCCTACACGGGCTTTGCCCGCTTCAACGCCGAAAGCGCGATTGCCGGCGTTGTCGTCCTCTCTATCACACGCGAACTGGCCCCTGTGCTTGCCGGCCTCATGGTCGCGGGGCGTATCGGCGCGAGCATCGCCGCTGAAATCGGCACGATGCGCGTTACCGAACAAATCGATGCACTCACCACATTGTCCGTCAATCCGTACAACTATCTGATCGCGCCGCGCATTATCGCAGGTACGCTCATGCTCCCTGCCCTCGTACTGATTGCCGATATCATTGGCGTTTATGGCGGCTACCTCGTCAGCATCTACACACTCGGCTTTTCCGAAGGCAGTTATCTAACGCAAACATGGAAGATACTAGAGACGATGGATGTGGTCTCGGGTCTCGTCAAGGCTGCTGTTTTTGGCTTTATTGTTACGATGATGGGCTGCTATCACGGATTTAATTCCGGTCGCGGCGCACAGGGCGTTGGCACCGCAACAACCTATGCCGTCGTATCGGCCTCTATCCTGATCCTGATTTTCAACTTCCTGATCACCAAGGTTTTCTTTTCATGAATGCCACAGAGAACAAAATGGCGATCACGCCGAAAATCGCCATGCGCGATGTTAAAAAGTCCTTCGGCGACAAACGGGTTCTCGATGGCATTAACCTGACCGTCGATCCTGGCGAGTCCCTTGTTATTATCGGCGGATCCGGCACAGGAAAATCCGTCATGCTGAAGTGCATTCTGGGCCTGATCCAGCCTGACAGCGGAAAGATCGAAATTGATGGACAGGACACCATCCGTCTTCGCGGGAATGATCGTGACGAATTGATGGGAAAGTTCGGCATGTTGTTTCAGGGAGCGGCCCTGTTTGACTCTCTGCGCGTATGGGAAAATGTCGCCTTCGGCCTTATTCAGGGCAAAAAAATGAACAAGGACGAAGCCCGCGAAATCGCCACCAAAAAACTGGCGCAGGTCGGGCTTAACGCCAAGGTCGGCGACCTTTATCCGGCGGAACTCTCTGGCGGCATGCAAAAGCGTGTCGGCCTTGCCCGGGCGATTGCCGCCAATCCGGAAATTATCTTTTTCGATGAGCCGACAACGGGACTAGACCCCATTATGGCCGATGTGATCAACGACCTGATCGTCGATTGCGTGAAAGACCTTGGTGCCACAGCCCTTTCCATCACCCATGATATGCATTCCGCCCGCAAGATCGCGGATCATGTCGCGATGATTTATGACGGCAAGATTATCTGGCATGGCAAGGTCGGCGATCTGGATCATTCCGGCAACCCCTACGTCGACCAGTTCATTCATGGCCGTGCGGATGGGCCCATTACCAAGAATGCCGCTTTTAAAGTATGATCAGGCGTCATTCACGCCTTTAAACAGCCGCAATATTATGCGATAAATTGGCCCATGCGCTGGCTCGGACAAGCTTTTCTGGCAATGTTATCAATCGGGTTTCTGGGGGCAATTGCCGCCATCGGACTCGTCTTCGCGATTTTCGCCCATTACGGCAAGGATTTGCCCGACTATACCCAGCTTAAAAACTATCAGCCGCCGATCATTACACGCATTTATGCCGGGGACGGGCGCCTGCTGGCCGAGTATGCGCAGGAACGCCGCGTGTTCGTTCCGGTTGAGGTCATTCCGAAGCAAGTGAAGGACGCCTTCATCGCCGCCGAGGACCAGAATTTCTATACCCATTCCGGCGTTGATCCCATGGCGATTGCCCGGGCCGTTGTCACGAACCTGAAAGGCGGACGCATGGTCGGCGCGTCGACCATCACACAACAGGTTGCAAAAAACTTTCTTCTAACCAATGAACGATCCATTGAACGCAAGATCAAGGAGGCGATCCTCGCCACCCGCATGGAAGAAGCGATGAGCAAGGACCAGATTCTGGAACTTTATCTCAATGAGATTTATCTGGGTCAACGATCATATGGGGTTGCCGCCGCCGCACAGACATACTTCAACAAGAAACTGGATGATTTGAACATAGCAGAGGCGGCCTATCTTGCCGCCCTTCCAAAAGCGCCGAACAATTACCATCCGATCAGGAAACACGATGCGGCCGTTGCGCGCCGCAACTGGGTTATCGACCGGATGCTGGATGAGGGATTTATAACGGCAAGTCAGGCAGACCTTTCCAAAAATATGGCCCTTGCCATGACTTTGAAGGATGAGTCCGATGTCGTGTCGGCTCCTTTTTTCGCCGAGGAGGTACGCCGCGAACTACAGGCAAAATATGGGAAGGACTCCCTTTATGAAGGCGGCCTGGCCGTGCGCACATCGCTTGATCCGCGACTGCAGGATATTGCGTTAAAAGCTTTGCGCAACGGTTTGATCGAATACGACAAGCGCCATGGCTGGCGTGGCCCTGTATCGCATCTTGATAATCTTGATGACTGGACGGCGCAACTTGCCAATATTGATGAACCGGGCGATATGCCGGACGAATGGCGCCTTGGCGTCGTCCTTAGCGTTAACGAAACGAAGGCCGAAGTGGGATTGGCCGAAAACAAGACGCTCGACCTCGCCCTTCAATCGGTTTCATGGGCGCGCGAATGCGTAAATGAATGTTACGGCCTTGGTCCTGAAATCACCGCTGTTTCACAGGTTCTTAAAAAGGGCGATGTCATTCTTGTCGAACAAACCGGCAAGACATGGACCTTGCGTCAGATTCCCGCCGTGCAAGGCGCGCTTGTGGCACTCGACCCGCATACAGGCCGCGTTCTCGCTATGCAGGGCGGTTGGAAATTCAGTGTCTTCAACCAGTATAATCGTGTTACCCAAGCGCAAAGACAGCCCGGCTCTGCCTTCAAACCTTTTATTTATCTTGCCGCGCTTGATAAGGGTTTCACGCCCGCAACACGCGTTCTGGATGCACCTTTCACCTTTGAACAATCACCCGGTAATTTCTGGAGTCCGACCAATTATTCCGGCCAGTTCTATGGCCCCACACCAATCCGTGTTGGCGTAGAGAAATCCAGAAATCTGATGACCGTGCGTCTCGCCGACCATCTTGGGATGCCGACTGTTATCGATTACGCCAAGCGCTTTGGCATCGCCGATGAAATGAAACCATATCTCTCCTATGCTCTGGGCGCGGGCGAGACAACGCTGATGAAACTGACAACGGCCTACGGCATGCTGGTCAATGGCGGGAAGAAAATCACACCGACCATGATCGACCGCATTCAGGACCGCCGCGGCAAAACCATCTTTTCCTATGACAACCGTCCTTGCCCCAATTGCGGCGACCTTATCCGTTGGGACGGGCAAAATGCACCCCTGATCCCTGATGATCGCGAACAAATCGCCGATGAGCGCACCGCGTATCAGATGGTTTCGATTTTGGAAGGTGTGGTCCAGCGCGGTACCGCCGCAAAGCTGGCAAGTCTTGGCAGGCCGCTCGCCGGTAAGACAGGCACGACCAACAAATCCAAGGACACTTGGTTTGTCGGGTTTTCTCCTGACCTGGTTGTCGGCGTGTTTGTCGGCTTCGATGATCCGAAATCGCTCGGCAAGCGCGAAACTGGCAGTTCTACCGCCGCGCCGATTTTCGGTGACTTCATGGCAGAGGCCTTAAAGGACACCCCTCCCATGCCATTCCGCGTGCCCGCCGGCGTCAAGAATGTCCGCATCAATGCCGACACTGGCCGTGCGGCACAGGCCGGTGACAAGCATATTATCTGGGAAGCCTTTGTCACAGGCACCGAACCAAACCTCGATGATTATGTTCTGGACACGAACATCATTGGCGGCGGCGCGGCAACACAAGACCCCTATGCCGCCGATGTTTATGACGAGACCTACGGCGAAGCAGGCGACCAGCCTGCCTATGTAGACCCCTATGGCCAGCCGCAGGCAGAGGGGGCTGTTACAACCTATCCGCTTGATGATTCCATGACGAGTTTTAGCCGGGGCGGAACACCGGCACCGGCGGGACAAACTCCTGCTTATCCACCGCAGGATTATCCGGTTCAGCCACAGCCAGTTCCCGCAGAGAATAGCGGATTTACAGGCACTGGCGGGTTGTATTAGCGATATTTCTTGATTTTCCGTAATTTATAAATTACAAGGGGCCCATGTCCGATGAACCCAGAAAACCACGTGCTTATAATACTGCTGACGCCTTGCCGCAGGGGGAAGGCAGCTTTGTCGGCAAGCTTGGCTTTTTCACCGGACTTGGGGACAAGAAACGCTATGAAGATTTGAACCATAAGCTTGTATTGTTCCACAGCGAGGAGCCCGCCGACAACAAGGATGAACGGGACATTGTCATGGGTTATACAATCAACAACCCATCCAGCAAACGCCTGAGAGACCTGTTTAACAATCCTGCAAACAATATACTTCGTTCGGCCTTCGTCTTTCCGCATATCCTGGATAGCACTGTGGCAAGACTGAGCCCTGAAGAAGATAGTCTGATCGATCTTGTAACATTTCTGACAATTCACGATCCACAAAAAGCATTTTTAAGTTCTACGGGGATTCGCGCAAACCACTTCGCTGGTTTCAGCGCCTATTCATGCGACCATTTGAGCCAGTTGCATGAAGTGGCACCATACATCAATCAGCACAGCAAAGCGCTGATGATCTTTAATCAATTCGCGTTAGAGAAAATTGTGCTCGAAAGAATGATTGAACGTGGCAATCTAAAAATACGTCCTGCGAGCCCGGACGTCATTTTTTACCCCACACCAACCCTGCGCGCAGGCATCGCCTTTCCTGACGATGTGCCGCACTTCATGCTTTAGAATGTGATGTTCTTTTCAATTGCTTTGTCTTTATGGATGAGCATCACATTAATGGTTTTACCGAAAAGCTCCTGCGTTAAATCTGCCCCGTCCGGTCCACTGACCTTCAACACATAGTCACCGCCTTCGCTTACGGGCGCAATGATCTCCGGCGGACGGGTTAAAATGCCATGCTGTGTTTCCACGATCATGTCCGTATGTTCATCCAGCGGCTCATCGCTTTTAACGGTGACCGCAACGGCCTCACTGGCGAGAATGGCCGTTCCTATCGAAAGTTGGTCACTCCCGTCCCTGACCGGCAAAGCGTCGATTGAAGCACGAATAAGCGTGGCATCGTCACTGGGTATGGCGGGGCCTGCCCGGAACAATCTTTCTATCGTCATTGTCTGCGGGATACAGATATCATGACATATCATCAGATCGAGTTTCAGTTGAACAAGGATATCCTGCCCTGTTTTTTCCGGCGTTATGCGCAGCGGAAAAAGAACGGTGCCGTCATAACCGAAGCTATGCATATCCGCAGTTGTGAACCGTTTCGGCGTCGGCCAGAAAACCTCAACCTCTTTGACATTCTTCGAACCAGACCAATCAAATACTGGCGCAACGCCAGTATCACCCGGCATGCGCCAATACGTATACCATTGATCCTTCATGGCAATTTCCAGGCCCATATCTATAGCCACCAGATCAGCTGTTCCCTGTGTAGAAGAAACGATCCTTGCTTTTGAATAGTCCTCCGCCTGTGCGGAAGAATATCCCCCCGAAACGAGAAGCAGAAAGAGGAGGAGGGAAAGTTGTTTTTTCATGCGGCGCTTTCCTTGCAATGGGCAGAGCTTTGTATGATGATAGAGATCATGACCACGAAAAACAATTCTTCTCTATCTCTGAAAGGCCACCTTCTTCTCGCCATGCCGCGCATGGGCGATCCGCGTTTTCATCATGCGGTTATTTTTATGTGCGTCCATGACGAAAAAGGCGCTATGGGGATCACGATCAACCAGAAACTGCCGGCACCTGATTTTCCGGGACTTTTAACTCAACTTGGCATCGTCCCGGATGGCCCGCTCAATCCCCGTTTTGCTGCCATGGGCGTTATGAGCGGCGGACCGGTGGAATCCGTGCGCGGTTTCCTGCTTCATTCCGGCGACTTCCGCCAGAAAGACACAATTGTGATTGACGATCAGTTCGGTGTCAGCGGCACGCTCGATGCCTTGCGCGAGGCCGTGTCAGGCACACCGCCGCAGCATATGGTTTTCACGCTCGGCTATGCTGGATGGGGCGCAGGGCAACTAGAGGCAGAATTACAGGATAACGCATGGCTAACCATACCGGCGACTCATGAGATCGTCTTCAACACCGCACCGGAAGAAATGTGGGAGAAGGCGTTTGCAGCGCTCGGCATCAAACCCGAGATGCTATCGGTGGGTTTCGGCACTGCCTGAATAATCATCCCTGTTCAGGCCGAAGAGAATATGATCTTCGCGGCGGCCATTAATTTGCAAGTATTTCCTTGCATATCCTTCTTCTGAGAAACCGAGCGTCAGAATCAGATTTTTGCTGCGCAGATTATGGGGCATACAGGCGGCATTCAATCTCTGTAGCAATAGTTTATCAAAGGCAAATCTTAATATTTCCTGCCCCGCCTGATGCATAAGCCCCCTACCCTGATAGTCCCGGTCGATCCAGTATCCAAGGCTCGCGAATTGCGCCGCGCCGCGCGTGACATTGTTGATGTTGATCCCACCTATCATCGCATCGGATTGCTTGTCAAAAAGCAAGAACGAATACCCTTTATCCTGCTGCCAGTCTTTTGCCAGTCTCGCCGCACGCCGGGCAAAGAAATCAGGGGTCAGCGCATCTGAAGGCCATGCGGGCTCATAGGGCTTTAGATGGGATTGATTACGGGCACGAACATCCAGCCATTCGTTACAATCAGATGGTATACATGGCCGCAAGTAAACATCCGCCGCCACCAATATCACATCCTCGATGGAGTTCAGCGGCGGTTTGCGGCGAGACCAAAGCATGGTTCAGGCCGCCAGGCGCTTGCGGATCGTCTCATAATCCTCCAGGTCCTTGACAGGGCCCAGTGCGGCAAAAGTCGGTTTACCCGTGAAAATACGCTGCGCTATCTTTTGCACACTATAAACTGTGACCGCATCAACCTTGGCGATGATATGTGCAACATCCGGCGCAGAATCGAAATTGATCAGATATTTTGCCTGACGGTTGGCCCGGGAAAGCATCGATTCGCGGCTCATCAGAATACCGGCCTTGATCTGCGCCTTGGCGCGGTTCAATTCCGCCTCGCTGATCGGATCCTGCATGACCTTAACGATTTCATCGCAAACAACGGGAACGAGCTTGTTCAGGCTTTCGGGGCCCGTTCCGGCATATATTTCAAACTGCCCGTCATCGTGATAGGCAGAATGGCTGGAATAAATGGAATAAACGAGGCCGCGTTTTTCGCGTACTTCCTGAAACAGGCGGGATGACATGCCCCCGCCCAGAACCGTACCCAGAATGACCGCCGAATAATATTCGGAGTCTTCACGGTCTATCCCTTGGAATCCCATAACGATATGGCTTTGTTCCAGATCTTTTTCGATGCGTTTGTCACCGCCGCGATAATCGGCGGATGTATAGGTCTGGTTTGTGTCAGGCGGCAGATCGGCAAACATGGTCTGCGCCGTTGCGACAAACGCCTCGTGATCGACATTGCCGGCGGCAGATATCACGAGTTTCTTAGGCGTATAGAAACGGTGGACGTAATCATAGAGCGTTTCTTTTTTCATGCCCGCGATAATTTCGGCACGGCCCAGAATTGGCGCCCCCAATGCCTGCCCCGGATAGGCAGTTTCCTGATAATGATCGAACACCACATCATCCGGCGTATCGTTTGTCATTCCGATTTCTTGAATGATAACATCGCGCTCTTTTTCCAGTTCCGCATCCGGAAAAGTCGGACGTTGCAGGATATCGGATAGAATATCCATCGCCATAGGCATATCGTCTTTCAACAAATGGATATAATAGGCCGTGATTTCACGGCTGGTATAGGCGTTGATCTGGCCGCCGACATCTTCGACCGCTTCGGCGATTTGACGGCTGGTCCGCGTGGGCGTGCCGTTGAACATCATATGTTCAACCATATGGGCAACGCCGTTGTGCTCCAGATCCTCATGCCGTGTGCCGACATCGGCCCAAACGCCAAGCGCCACCGTTTCCATTTCGGGGACCGTATCCGTGATGATGCGAAGGCCGCTTGGCAGCCGTGTGATTTTAATGCTCATTCGACATAAATATCCCGAATAGAACCTGTTTTCAATCGATTACGGTTATCTGCGGCCGTTAGAGCGCACAAAATCCTGTAATTTTCCAAGGTCATTCGGCAGAATGGTATAGATTTCCCTGCGTTCATAAAGATCCGCCAGATGCGGCGGAAGGGGCGGGCGAATGCCTGTTGCCTGTTCTACGGCGTCCGGAAATTTTGCGGGATGGGCGCAGGCCAATGCGACGAGCGGGACCGCAGGATCACGTTCCACTTGCCATGCGGCGTAAAGGCCGACTGCTGTGTGCGGATCAATCAGATATCCGGTGGCCGCATAACATTCGGCGATCATCACGCTTGTCTCCTCGTCACCGCATCGGGCCGACTGGAACTCGGCGCGGGCCTTTTTCATGAGCTTGTCATCGAGCGTAAAGGAGCCATTTTCCTTGAACCCGTTCATTAGGGCCGTCAGTTTTTTACTATCGCGCCCAAAAAGGTCAAACAGATAGCGTTCAAAATTGCTCGATACCTGAATATCCATGCTGGGGGACAAAGACGGCTCGACCCCGTTGACCTGCATGGTGCCGGTCTCGAAAAAGCGGGTCAGGATATCATTGCGGTTCGAACCGATAATCAACTGATCAATCGGCAAGCCGATATTCTTGGCGCACCATGCCGCATAAACATTGCCGAAGTTCCCTGTCGGCACGGCAAAGGAAACCTTCCGGTTCGGTGCGCCAAGGGCAAGACCTGCACTCACATAATAAACAATTTGTGCAACAATCCGTGCCCAGTTGATTGAATTGACAGCCGACAGGTTCATCTCGCTACGGAATTTGACATCACCGAACATTGCCTTGACTGCGTTCTGGCAGTCATCGAAATTCCCCTCAAGCGCAATGTTGAATACATTCGGGGAATCGATTGTTGTCATCTGGCGGCGCTGCACTTCCGAAGTGCGCCCTTTGGGATGCAAAATAAAAATATCGATGTTTTCACAATTGCGGCAGGCCTCGATGGCGGCGGATCCGGTATCACCGGATGTTGCGCCAACAATCGTGACCCGCTCTCCACGCTTGGCAAGGACATGATCAAACAAACGTCCCAGAACCTGCAATGCATAATCCTTGAACGCCAATGTAGGGCCATGGAACAATTCCATGATGAAGGTCGAAGGGCCGATCTGAACAAGCGGGGCAACCGCGGAATGCGCAAAATTATTTTCGTATGTGTCTATGATGATTTCTTTGAGTGCATCATCATCGATCTCGTCGCCGATGAATGGCTTGACAATGTGATAGGCGATATCGGTGTAGGCATATCCCGCAAGCGGCGCTAGTTTGACCTTGGGCCATTTCTTCGGCACATAAAGCCCGCCATCCGGCGCGAGCCCGGATAAAAGAACTTCTGTAAAGGAACGGGGCCCATCGCCGCGGGTGGATATATATTGGGTCATATCCATTTTTACGATGCGGCTGCGGGTGGGTCAAGAACAGCCGGAATACCTATAATATGAATAGTGTTTAGAAAGGTCTTTTTTGCTTTTTCCGTGCTATAATTTACTGGTAAAACAGATTATTAGGGCTAGGGAACCACTCATGAAATATCTTCTACCCCTGTTATTGGGATCATTTTTTTACAGCGCTTACGCCATGGCTGACCAGCCGCAAAAGCTGGAGGAAAAATATAGCAAGCAAAGAGCGACCTTCGATAGCCACGACCACAATAAGGACGGGCTAGTTGCCGACTTCGAATATATGAAGGACATGAAAGACCGTTTCACTGCGCGCGATACCAATAAAAGCGGAACATTGACCCGCAAGGAGAATTTCCGCTCTCTTTATGAGCAATACAAAGAGAGTGTGAAGGATTTGGACGAGAAAGATCAGTTGCCGGCATCTGCCTTGGTCGTAGGATACGAAGCCCTTTTTTCTATTGAGGATATGAACGGTGACGATATTGTAACCGAATATGAGAACATGCTGAGTTATAAGGACTTGTTTAGAAGGGTTGACGAAAACGGGAATGGTTTTGTCACCTGGGATGAATATATTTCGTTCCTGGAATCAGACGAGTCTCAATCCTTGCTGGAATTATCAAAGAAAAAGAAAGCCAATAACCAAGTCGACAATTCTAAGAGATAAAACAATAAATAAAAAACCCCGATAATCCTGGGGTTTTTTCCTCTGATCTTTTTTCTAAGCCTTCTGCAAATCCATATCGGCATGAACCTTCTGCCA
>CBFGQF010000021.1:0-15214 GCA_965650865.1 uncultured Alphaproteobacteria bacterium
GCTTCTTATAATAACATTAAAACGAAATGAGCTAGAGCTTTGAGATTTTGCTTCCGGTGGGTGAATATTAAGCGTTTACCTTAATTTTATCCTCAGATTTTTCTATAGGGGATAAGGCGGGGGGAGGCGGTTGACGCCTTCCCGCGTTTCTTTATAGTACATTCATCATTTATATTTATGCAAAGAGGTACAATCGTGGCTGGATCGGTCAATAAAGTCATTCTCGTTGGCAATCTGGGGAATGACCCCGAAATCAAAACCATGCAATCGGGCGACCGCGTTGCGAACCTCTCCGTCGCGACATCCGAAAGCTGGAAAGACAAGGCCACAGGCGAGCGCAAGGAGCGCACCGAATGGCACCGCGTCGTCGTGTTCAACCAGGGCCTGATGAACGTCGTTGAAAACTACCTGAAAAAAGGATCGAAAGTTTACATTGAAGGCCAACTGGAAACCCGCAGCTGGGAACAGGACGGCCAGAAGAAATACACGACCGAAGTGGTCCTGCGCCCTTATCGCGGCGAGATCACGATGCTCGATTCCCGTGGCGGCGGATCAGGTGGCTTCGCGTCCGGCGATCAGGGCGGTTACGGCAACGCCGGTTTCGGCGGTGGCAGTCAGCAACCCAGCGGCGGGCGTTCATCCGCGCCGATTGATGAAATGGAAGACGAAATCCCATTCTAGTTTAGACTTTCATCGTTTGCGCCCGGCGGCGTCAAATTACGGCTCATGTATTAGACATACATTTCGCCTTATTTTTCTGGCCGGACCACAAACGCTGCTTGCCTAACAAGTTGCCTAATACAAATTAAAAGGGGTAGAATAAAGCCATGAGAAACATCCTGCTTGTTCTGCCCCTTCTTCTTTTCTCCATGCCTGTATTGGCCGCCGAGCCGCTCACGCCGATAGAAGCCGTGAAAGCTGCGGCACAGCCTTTGAGTGCCGAGGAAGAAGAGCGGCTTGACCTTGCCGTCAGAATGCACGAGATATGGCCGATCCGCACACGCATGGAGGCCGCGCTGGAATCTGTTGCCAATAGTTTCCCCGAAGACAGGCGCACTGAAATAAAAGCGACAATGCGTAAATCCATCAAGTTCGACCAGCTTGAAGAGGAGTCCATCAAAGCCATGGCCGAGGTTTTCACGGCCGAGGAATTGAAGGCGATGATCGAATTCTATGGATCGGAAACCGGCCGCGCGATTTCCGCCAAAACGGGTGATTACGAGATGGCATTGCGCCCTGTGATGACCCGTATGATCGATGCTGCGATGCTCGATTTGAGAACGGGCCAGAAACGCTAAAAAGCCAAGACTTATCAATACATTAAAATGTGGGCAAAAAGCCCGCATTTGCTTGTTTTACGCCTCCCGATTTGCTAGAAAATACGATAAATTTCGTCATCCTGAGCGACAGCGAAGGATCTCCTTTCGATAAGGGGATTCTTCGGGGCATTGTCCCCCAGAATGACAGGCAAATGAGAGAAGAAAAACCATGTCCGACACGGCGATCAAAGATACAGGCCAGCCCACCATCACCATCGAAGATGAGATGAAAAAATCCTATCTCGATTACGCGATGAGCGTGATCGTGAGCCGCGCGTTGCCTGACCTACGCGATGGTTTGAAACCCGTTCACCGCCGTATTTTTTACGCGATGCGCGAGGGCGGTTATGCGTCCGACAAGCCATACCGCAAATCCGCAAGGGTCGTCGGGGATGTCATGGGTAAATACCACCCGCACGGCGATAGTGCGATTTATATGGCGCTTGCCCGTATGGCGCAGGATTTCTCTTTGCGTTTGCCGCTCATCGACGGGCAGGGGAACTTTGGTTCCATGGACGGTGATATGCCGGCCGCGATGCGTTACACCGAAGCGCGCCTGAACAAGGCCGCCGATGCTTTGCTCGAAGACATTGAGAAAGACACAGTCGATTTCCACCCGAACTATGACGAGAGCTTGCTGGAGCCGGAAGTGCTTCCGGCGCGTATTCCCAACCTCTTGGTCAATGGTGCGGGCGGTATTGCGGTGGGTATGGCAACGAACATCCCTCCGCACAATCTGGGCGAAGTTGTCGATGGTTGCCTTGCTTATGTCGCCAACAATGAGATTTCGAATGAAGAGTTGAACGCCATCATCCCGGGGCCTGATTTCCCTACTGGCGGTATCATCTTGGGCCGCAGCGGTATCCGCAGCGCCTATTTTACGGGCAATGGTTCCGTACCGATGCGCGCCAAAACTTCGTTCGAGGATATCTCGGGCGGTCGCGAGGCGATTATCGTTCATGAAATTCCGTATCAGGTGAACAAGGGCAATCTTCTGCAACGTCTTGGCGAAGTCGCCCGCGAAAAGATCGTCGAGGATATTTCCGAGATCCGCGACGAGAGCGACCGCGAGGGTGTGCGCATTGTCATCGAACTCAAAAAAGGTGCGGTTGCCGACGTCGTCCTCAATCAATTGTTCAAACATACGGCGTTGCAAACATCGTTCGGGTGCAATCTTGTTGCTCTGGATCATGGCCGCCCGCGTACGGTTTTGCTGAAAGACTTTATCAGCGCGTTTGTGAAATTCCGCGAGGAAGTCATCACCCGCCGCACAATTTTCGAACTTGGCAAGGCGCGGGAGCGCGCGCATATCTTGGCGGGTCTTGCGGTCGCCGTTGCCAATATCGACGAAGTCATTGCGATGATCCGCAATGCCAAGAACCCCCAGGAAGCCAAAGAAGGCCTTCTTGCCAAGCGCTGGCCGGTGGGCGATGTCGCGCCGCTGATCGCCCTGATCGACGATCCGGAATATCCGGTGTGGGAAGACGGCACATACCAGATGTCCGAGGCGCAGGTTAAGGCGATCCTCGATCTGCGACTGCACCGTCTGACAGGGCTTGAGCGCGATAAGATCGGCGATGAACTCAAGGAAATTACCGATGCGATCGCGCATTATCTGGCCATCCTTGCTTCCCGCGAGAAGCTGCTTGATGTTCTCTCCAACGAACTCATCGAGATCAAGGCGAAATTCGCAACGCCGCGTCGCACCGAACTGGTCGATTCCGAATTCGAAATGGATATTGAGGAACTGATCCAGCGTGAAGATATGGTGGTTACCATTTCGCACGGCGGGTATGTCAAACGCGTGCCGCTCGACACCTATCGTGCGCAGCGGCGCGGCGGCAAGGGCCGTTCCGGCACCGCGCTGAAGGATGAGGATTTTGTGTCCGACATGTTCGTGGCCTCCACGCACACGCCGATCATTTTCTTCACATCACGCGGGATCGCCCACAAGATCAAGGTCTGGCAATTGCCTTTGGCGACACCGCAATCGCGCGGCAAGGCGCTGGTTAACCTGATGCCACTGCAGGAAGGCGAGAATGTTTCCGTTTACCTACGTGTGCCGGAAGATGAAAATGCGTGGAGCGAGTTGGACGTTATGTTCGCAACCAGCCATGGATCGGTACGCCGTAATAAATTGACCGACTTCCAGAATATCCGTTCCAACGGGTTGATCGCGATGAAACTGGAGGAGGGCGAGCAGCTCGTCTCCGTCAAGATTTGCCGCGAGGATGAAGACATCCTTCTGGCAACCGCCAAGGGTAAGGCGATCCGTTTCGCCGTTGATGATATCCGCGTCTTTGCGGGCCGCACATCGACCGGTGTTCGCGGGATTAAACTGGCCGATGGCGACGAAGTTATCTCCATGTCCGTCCTGCGCCATGTTGATGCCGCGCCGGAAGAACGCGCAGCGTATTTGAAAGCCGCGAGCAAACTGCGCGGCGCGGACGAAGAGGGCATGGAGACCGAGGAAGGCGCGGACAATGTCACACTGTCGGCCGAGCGTTTCAAGGAATTGCAGGACAAGGAACAATTCCTGCTCACCGTCACCAATGGCGGTTTCGGCAAGCGTACATCCGCGTATGAATACCGCCTGACAGGACGCGGCGGGCAGGGGATCACCAATATGTCGCTGACGAAAAAGAATGGCGGTGAAGTCGTTGCGACATTCCCCGTAACCGACAACCATCAGGTCATGTTGATCTCCAACGCGGGCCAGATGATCCGTATGCCGATTGGCGGGGTGCGCTTTACGGGCCGTTCCGCACAGGGCGTTACGCTGTTCAAGGTGGCGGAGGATGAGAAGGTTGTCTCCGTTGCCTGGCTGGTCGATGACGGCGAGGGCGATGAGGCGGATATCATCGAAGGTGAAGCAATCGAAGCCAGTGCAGGCGAGGGTGAAGGTAGCGTCAACTAAACCCGCACAAGAATAAATACATCCTATTGACTTTCCCGATAACCATGCCATTTTCTATGGCATGGTTATTTTTCGCCCTTGCTTTGCGATGATCTGTATGTGTTGCGCCTAACCGCGCACCGATAACCTGTTTTCACACCACATTTCCGTTTTTTGTAGTCTTGCGCCTTTGTGACGCGGGCTTTGCTTCTATATTTTATCAATCAAGGTTGTTTCGTTATGACTGTTTCCCTTCTTAAGTCTGATTTCTACCCTGCGGTCCATTCTGTTTCCTTAAATTATCTGGAGGCAATGGATGCGAAGGGGCGCACCGAATGGGCATTGGACCATTTCGGCAACCGGTTGGTCCTGACCACCAGTTTTGGTATTCAATCATCTGTTCTTCTTCATCTGGCGCAAAGCGTCTCGCCGGAAATCCCTGTTGTCTTTATTGATACGGGATATTTGCACGAGGAGGTCTATAAATACCGTGACATGGTGCAGAAACGCCTGAACCTTAATCTTCATACCTATCGCGCTTTGCGCACGCCGGAAGAACAGGAAGCGGCGGAAGGGCGGCGATGGGAGCAGGGCGAGGAGCGTAAGAAACAATTCGATCTGGAAACGAAGATCGAACCGCTCAATCGCGCCCTGACAGAACTTGGTGCAACCGCATGGCTCACCGGCCTGCGCAGGGGCCAAAACCCGCGGCGGGCAGAATTGGGCGTTACCGAACGGCAGGGGGCTTTGACAAAGATCTATCCGTTGATCGATTGGTCATCGAAAGACATCTTCGATTACATGAAAAAACATGATCTTCCCGAGCACCCGCTTTTCGCCCAGGGCTATACGACCGTCGGAAACTGGTTCGAAAGCGCGCCGGGGCAAGGGCGGGGTGAATGCGGCATTCATGTACAGGATGTTGTACGCCCGTCCAATTTCATACTTTGAACGGCTTTAACAATTTTTACATAATTTGTTGATAAGCTATTTCTTATATCCACACACAAGAAAGGCTGTCGTCGATGAACGATTTCGTTGAAGGTATGCATAAAGTTGGTGATGCCATGTCCGCTGTGATCAGCGCTCAGGTAACACGCGAAGCGCAGGACCGGATGAAGGCTGCATCGGCGGGAGTGCCTGATAAGTAAAGACCGCATCTGAAATTGCGAGATATACCTTGGCGGGGACGGGGCCATGCGCTACAAAGGCGGCATGAGCCAGAGTCCCCGTATTGGTATTTACCCCGGCACGTTTGACCCCATCACCAAGGGGCACCTTCATTTAATCAAGCGCGCCAGCCGCCAGGTGGACCGCCTGATCGTCGCCGTGGCCAGCAACGCCCGCAAAAATCCGCTTTTCACCGTGGAAGAACGCCTCGACATGGTGCGCAACGATTGCGACAATATGCCGGAGAAATTTTGCGAGATCGACGTCATTTCCTTTGATAACCTGTTGATCCATTTTGCCCGCGAACAGAAGGCCAACTGTATTTTCCGCGGATTGCGTGCCGTGTCCGATTTTGAATATGAATTCCAGATGGCGGGCATGAATGCCAGCATGGCCCCCGATATCGACACCGTCTTCCTGATGGCCGCCGACAAATGGCAGTTTGTTTCGGCCTCGTTCGTTAAGGAAATCCACGCCTTGGGCGGTGATGTGTCGGAATTCGTGACACCGATGACGCTGGCGCGTCTCGATGCCGCCCGCCGCTAATTTGCCGGTTTTTACCCATTTGGACAAAAAACCCGAATTTTTTTAGGAATTTGGCGGAAAAGGGCGAAAACTGTGCTTGACGCGGCGGTTCTACCTTCTTATGTTCTGCAAGCCTTTTACGGGCAGTGGTTGCGTAGCTCAGTTGGTAGAGCAACTGACTTTTAATCAGTAGGTCGAGGGTTCGAATCCCTCCGCAGCCACCATTCTTTCTTCTCATATTCCTTGCCTAACTGGCCAAAATCCTTATACATTTCTGCATCCTGTCATTCCGAGCGAAGCGAAGAATCCCATGGTTTTTGGCAGGAGATCCTTCAGTCGCGCTGCGCGCTTCTTCAGGATGACATTCTAAGATCAATAGAGGTTTTTATGACGCAAGCAGCCGTGGCCCAAGAAGGCCAAATCCCGACCAAAGACATGAAAGATATCGTTGCCCTGTGTAAACGCCGCGGATTTGTATTTCCGGCGTCCGACATTTACGGCGGCATCAATGGTTTCTGGGATTACGGTCCGCTGGGCGTTGAACTGAAAAACAACCTGCGCGATTTGTGGTGGCGCCGCATGGTGCTCTGCCCGCCGATTGGCCCCGACGGGCACCCGGTGCAAATCGTCGGTGTTGACAGCGCGATCATCCAGAACCCAAAAGCATGGGTCGCCTCCGGCCATGTCGGCGGCTTTTCCGACCCGATGGTGGATTGTAGAGAGACTAAGCTGCGGTATCGTCAGGACCATCTGGCCGTTATGGTACCGAAAGACGGCAAAGGCGACTGGATCGCCATTCAAGACGGGCTTGAGCCGGACGAGATTGAAAAGCGTCTGAAGAAGCTTAATACCATGAAGAAGGCGAGCGATTATGAAACACGCGCCCTTCCTGATGTGCCGACATCGGATTATCCAAAAATTATTGCGCCGGATACAAAAACGGTTGGCACGCTGACCGAGCCGAAACAATTCAACCTGATGTTTGAAACATTCGTGGGTGCGACGCAAAGCGATGATTCAAAGGCCTATCTGCGCCCCGAAACAGCGCAGGGGATTTTCCTCAATTACAAAAACGTGCTCGATTCTTCACGCGTTAAAATGCCGTTCGGGATTGCGCAAATCGGCAAGGCGTTCCGCAACGAAGTAAACCCGCGCAACTTTATCTTCCGGTCCCGCGAATTCGAACAGATGGAACTGGAATGGTTCTGTCATCCGGACGAGGCCGCGAAATGGCAAAAATTCTGGTTCGAAGAGCGCAAGAAATTCTGGAAGGATCTGGGCCTCGCGGACGAAAACCTTCTGATGCGCGATCATGACAAGGATGAATTGTCGCACTATGCCAAGGCGGGCCTTGGCACCACCGACATCGAATATAAATTCCCCTTCACCGCGCCGGGTTATGGCGAGCTGGAAGGCATCGCCCACCGTTGCGATTTTGACCTGACGCAACACGGCGAGCATTCCGGCACGAAGATGGAATATATCGACCCCGAAGACCCGAAGAACCGTTATATTCCGCATGTGATCGAGCCAGCGGCCGGTTTGACGCGCGGCGTGCTCGCGCTGCTCTGCGAGGCCTACACTCCAGACCCGAACCGTCCCTCTGGCGTCTACCTAAACTTCCATCCAAAGATCGCGCCGAAGAAGGCCGCGATCTTGCCGCTCACCGCGAAGGACGGGCAGCCGGAAATCGCGGAGAAACTTTATATGGAACTGCGCGAGGAATTCCCGGTCGATCTCGATATCAAACAGAATATCGGCAAGCGTTACGCCCGTCAGGACGAAATCGGCACGCCGTTCTGTTTCACCATCGACAACGACACAATTGCCGACAACACGGTCACGGTGCGTGAGCGCAACACAATGGCGCAGGAGCGAATCTCCCTTGATAAGGTTGCGGACTATCTGCGCGCAAAGATGAAAGTCTGACATGGCAAAGCCAGAGGGCATTCGCGATGATGTCGAAGAGGCGGTACAACCCGCCAAAAGGCTTGCTGCGCGGCTTCGCAGTTATCTTCTGACAGGCATCGTCGTGACGGCCCCGATCACGATCACTTTGTGGAGCGCGTGGTGGTTCCTGACCTTCGTCGACCGTTTTATCGCAGGCCTCGTTCCGGAAGAATACAACCCCAACCGGATGGTTTTATTCGAAATTCCCGGGATCGGCCTGATTATCACGATCGTTTTCTTTATCCTTGTCGGGTGGTTCGCGCGTAATTTTCTCGGGCGTATGCTGATCCGCGCGTCGGAATGGATTGTCGGGCGTATGCCGGTCGTCAATATGATCTATAATGCGATCAAGCAGGTGTTCGAACTCACCATCGGTACGCAATCCACGGCCTTTCGCGAAGTTGTGCTTATTCAATACCCACACCCGCGGTCGTGGACCATCGGTTTTGTAACCGGTGTAACACAAGGTGAAATTCAAAATGTGGGCGGGGGAAGTGAAGTTTTGAACGTCTACATACCCGTGACGCCGACCACGGCGGGCTTTTTGGTTTTCGTGCCCAAGAGCGATGTCGTCTATCTTTCGATGTCGGTGGAGGAGGCGGTGAAGCTGATCGCTTCCGGCGGGATTATCGTGCCCCCGCCGAAAGCATAACCATTTCCTATTTCATAGCCGCGCTGGGGAAATCACCCATCGCATAGGGACCTTGCTGATGCCTGACCAGAGGAAGGGCAACGGGCACATTCGCCGCTTGCACCATTTGTTCGGCCAGCGGTGTGCGTTTCTTCCGGTTTTCCTTCTCTTTTTCCTTGGCCTCTGCCTCGCGTTCCGCTTCACGTTGCGCCTGTAGTTCCAGCGCGCGTTCGGGGGACGTGAAGCCGGACGCCTTATTGAATTCACGGCGCAAGCTGCCAAAGCGTGTTGTGTTCAATAGCGAATCCGCCACGTTGGTGATTTCCGCCTTCAGCGTATTATTCGATACCGCGATGATCCCGCTGGTTTTCAGGTCAGACCAGAATTTCTTGGTCATATCCTTTTCTTCCATCATGCGGGTCCATTTCAATTCCTCACGGTAATGGGTTACGCGGGCCGCAATATCGGCATAGCTTTTGCCTTTCCATTCTCCCGGCGCATTCAGGATGTCCTGTGTCAGGGCCTTATAGACCGGATCTTCCTTATAGGTCAGCCTGTCATTCTCATACACCGGCACGAAGTTGTCGTACGATGCGACTTTTGCCACGCCGCGATACGCCTTGCCGCGTTCATGATATTCACGGGTCTGGATCAGGCCGTCCGCTTCCAGGCGCGCGGCCAGAAGAGCGTTATCCATGACCAAGGGCGCTTGATATGGATTATCCTGATGCGCGGCGCTGTTCACCGTATCCAGCAATTTATCCAGATGACGTTTCTTCCGGTCATGGAAAATTTCCGGACGACGCACGATGATATCGACAATCTGGCGATAGGTCGCATCATCGCCGATATGGGTGACCGGGCCGGAGGCATTGATTTCATCCATCATGCGGCGGCCCTGTTCGGCAATGATTCCGTTGATGTCACCAGAATCAATCACATCGTTTGCGGCGTCTTGTTGAACGTCTTTCGGTTGTCCTTTGGGGTGATACCAGACAACGGGGGAAGAAGTTCCCGCTTCATGTTGCGATGTTTTTGTGTCTTCTGTTGCACCATCCACGAAATCACCCTGCCAGTTATAGGCTTCAAGAAGGTCAGGATTAATTTCTTTGAGAGACTGGTTTGTCTCTTCTTCGTACTTCCTGATCATATCTTCGTAGGATACGAATTGCATGTCCGGATCACTGTCTGCATAAAAGACATTTCCGGCATGAACCAGTTTAACAATACGAACATTGTTCCCATCATCCGTGAAGAAGAATTCTTCCATAGCATCAGCATCCGACCCGTTGGGATCGACCGGTTGGCGGAATGCGAATATTTTTTCGCCGCCCACTGTTTCGCCGATTTCTTCGTAAGGGCCGAGTTGATCCCGGCGGGTTTCCAGTGCGTTTTCCGAAGCAGAAACGGTGGCCGCGACCGGATCGGTTGTTTCTTCATTCTCCATCGCAGGTTCGGACGGGGTGAGTGAAGTTTCAATATCGTCCGCCGCGCGGTCAAGGGTTTCAATCGCGTTGTTGACATGCGCTTCTGATTCTTCAACGGTTGGTTCTGCCGTTATCTGTTCCTGATTGGCTTTGAACGCGGCATATTCCCGCATATGGGCATCGGCCTCTATATCGGGGTTAGACACAGCCAGCATATCTTCGAGCTTCGCTTCCAATTCCGGATTGGAGGAGGGGATATTCTGCGCCTGCCGTTCTTCCCAGTTGTTGCTGATCATCTCATGCAGGGGAGCGAAATTGTTCCCAAGTCCGGGCGGATAAAGCGGCGTTCCGTTTTTCTTCGCTTCTCTTATGAAATCTCGTGCCTCATCCAGTACGCCATAGGGGTCGGATTTTCCTCTTCCACCAAGCGCAAAGATTTTTCCGGGACTAAAGACGCCAATACTCCCTTCAATTTTCGGTTTTCGATCCGCGCTCCAGCTTTCCGTTCTGATATGGAGGGCCGCCTCCAGCTTGGCGCGGTTTGCCTCCGACCCACGCAAATACATGGTGTTGGGGGGTAAGTTCTTGCCATTGGCCAAGGCATCATCCGCCATACGGAACGCGTCTGCCCATGAAATTTCTATTGTTTGATCAGGGCGCGCCGCTCTCATTTCAACTTTGGTTGGAGAGACCGAATAAACCAAGCGGCCATTATCATATTCCACCGCGCCTTCTTTAACGGCAATTTTTACCTTGTTTTTGTCCATTCGGTGGAAATCGACAAAGCGGCTATAAACAATGTCGCTGAGATGGTCCGATGAATCGTCTTGCGTCTCAAAACCCTGCAAAATGTGATCAAAATCAAAAGATGTATGATTGGTGGAATATGCCTTTACCATCGTGTCCAGAAAGGAATGGACAGATTTGCGCATACGTTCTTCCCGTTGTTCGGGGCTTTCTTTTTTGCGCCATGGGTTGAAGCGCTCCCAGAACGGCCTTTCCGGGTCTGCCTTGGCAAAGTCAGAATGGCGGAATTTCCAGAGATCGTAAATTGCGTCGTAACGCTGCTTCAAGGCCTCGGGATTGTCCTGTTCAAGAATTTCATCGCGGGCATTGTTGGTGATCCATATGCCTTTGTCTTCCATATTATCATCAATAACGTTATCGATGCCGCTTTCCATGTTTCGTCCCTCTTATATAGAAAATGAGCCGTTAATGAGGCCGCGCGTTGTAAAACTATCAATTTTGAAAAATAAAATGCAAATTTGGGTGGTTTAGCCCGCGCGAAGATTCGCGATTGCCTGATCCTGCTCGAACAAATAAAGCAGGGATTTTAACGCACTGCCCCGTGTGGATTCAAGTTCGGGGTCTTTGGAAAGTATCAGTTTTGTATCATCACGTGCGGTGGCGAGAAGATCACCGTGGGCCGCAAGATCGCCAAGTTTGAATTCCGGCAGGCCGCTTTGACGGGTGCCAAGAATTTCACCGCCGCCACGCAGTTCAAGATCTTTTTCGGCTATGACAAAGCCATCTTCCGTTTCACGCATGATTTTTAGTCGTTCCTTACCAGCCATTGATAGATTCTCACCGTATAACAAAAAACAATAGGATTTGGTTCCACCGCGTCCGACTCTTCCCCGCAATTGATGAAGCTGGGCCAGTCCGAAGCGCTCGGCATGTTCTATAACCATCACGGTGGCTTCGGGGACGTTTACGCCGACTTCAATGACCGTGGTCGCCACCAGAATTTTAAGAACGCCGCTTGCAAACTGTTCCATTACAACGTCTTTTTCCGCCGGCTTCATTTTACCGTGGACCAGACCGACAATATCGCCGAAGCGGTCTTTTAGAATATCATAGCGTTCTTCCGCCGCTTGCAGATCGAGGACTTCGCTTTCTTCAACGAGCGGACAAACCCAATAGACGCGGTCACCGTTTTCGATTTGGCGGCCGATACCGGCGATCATGTCATCCTTTTTACCAAGCGGTACAAGGCGCGTATCGACCGGTTTTCTGCCCGGTGGCTTTTCGTCAAGCCGGGATACATCCATATCACCATAAGCGGTGAGAGTGAGCGTGCGCGGAATGGGCGTTGCCGTCATGACGAGCACATCGGTGCCGCGCCCTTTTGTGGAGAGTTTCAAACGTTGATGCACGCCAAAGCGGTGTTGTTCGTCGATGACGGCGAGGCCAAGATCATGGAATTCCACTTCATCCTGAAAGAGTGCATGTGTGCCAATAACAACCTGCGCCCGCCCATCGGCGATTTGCGCGAGCAGTTCGGCGCGGGCCTTGCCTTTGTCACGGCCCGTCAGGCAAATGAAATTGACGCCTGCCGCTTCCAGCCATGGCCCAAAACTCAGCGCGTGCTGACGCGCCAGAATTTCCGTCGGCGCCATGATGGCCGCCTGTGCGCCGCATTCAATCACATTCAGCATCGCCATGGCGGCGACCACGGTTTTACCGCTCCCGACATCACCCTGAAGCAGGCGGAGCATGCGGAGCGGCGCCTTCATGTCGCCGTCTATTTCCGATAGGGCGCGGTTCTGGGCATTGGTGAGTTTAAACGGGAGCGCCTTTTCCAACCGTTCATGAAGTTTGCCGGTCGGTTTCCAGGCGCGGCCATTTTGTTTCTTTTGCTTGTTCCGGACTATGCCAAGCGCCAGTTGGTTCGCCAGAAACTCATCATAGGCCAGCCGCGCACGGGCAGGGTGATGGGGCGATAAATCCGATGCATCTTTAAGGTTATGCAGCTGCTGAACGGCATCTTTCCAGTCCGGCCATTGATTGCGTTTTTTAAAGGCGGCGTCCTGCCATTCCGGTAGATCGGGCAGCATGACAAGGCTTCCCTGTATGGCCTTGCGCACCGTTTTGTTGGTGAGGCCCGCTGTGAGGGGATAAATAGGTTCCACAGATTCAATCGTGTCGCGGTTGTTGGGCGTCACGATAAAATCGGGATGCACGATCTGACGATTGCCCTGAAAAATTTCCATACGTCCGCTGATGACCCGCTTTTCGTTGACAGGCAGTTGTTTTTCCAGCCAGTCACGATTGGCGTTGAAGAAAACAAGGTTCATCGCGCCTGTGTCGTCCGTCACCCAGACCTTATAAGGAAGACCGCGTTTCGCCGAGGGGAAATGCTTGTTGACGAAGACCTCGATCGTGCAGATTTTTCCATCGAGCGCGTCGTTGATTTTGGGGGCATAGCTGCGGTCAACGAAATCGACCGGTTTATGCCACAAAAGATCGAGGATTTTGCCGCCGCCCAATAGATTTTCAAAAAGCCGCAGGTTTTTCGGCCCGACGCCCGGCAGGACGGTCAGGGATCGAAACAGCGGGTCTAAGGCAAAGGGACGCGGCATATATAAGTCATAAACGGCGGCGAGGGGGATGACAAGCGCGGTCCAAATCGGCTACAAAAGCCACATGGATGATATTGAAAACAGACGAAAACGCCTTATTTTCCGGTCATGGCACCGTGGAACGCGGGAAATGGACCTTTTGATGGGGTCTTTTGCCGATGAGCACGTGCCGGAGATGAGTATCGCCGAACTCGATATCTATGAGGAATTGTTGCAAACCCCCGATCCGGATGTTTATGACTGGGTGTCGGGGCAAAAGCAGGCCCCCGCCAACATGATCAACCCCGTTTTGGAAAAATTGCTGAATCACACCTATGCAAAAGCCCGCGCCTCTGGATATGACGCCTAGCCATACACCAATGTTCGGATGTCCGGAAGGACAGGATGCGCGCGTGCTTTCCCGTATGGCGCTCGACCTGTCGCGTGACCGCAAGGCCCTTATCCATATCGCGATGGATGACCACCGCGCGGCAAGCCTGAAAGAGCTTCTCGATTTTTTTGCGCCGGAGGTCGAGGCGATCGTTTTTCCGGCGTGGGATTGCCTTCCTTATGACCGGGTATCGCCCAATCCGGAAATCGTGGCGGCCCGTATGGCCGCACTTTCGCGTTTGATTGAATGGCAACGCGATGAGAAGTATCTGCCGCGCATTGTGATCACCACAGTGAACGCCGCAACACAGCGCACGATGCCGAAGGCGGCGCTGCAAGCGGCAGGATTTTCCGCGCGGGTTGGCGGCCGTGTCAATGTCGCCGATCTTCAAACTTATTTGACGGCGAATGGTTATATGCGGACAGACACGGTGCGTGAGCACGGCGAATATGCCATTCGCGGGGGTATCATCGATTTGTTCGCGCCGGGCGAGGAATTGCCCGTGCGGATCGATTTGTTCGGCGATGAGGTGGAAAGTATTCGCGCCTTTGATCCTGCCACGCAGAGGACGGAAGGTAAGAGGGATGATTTTATCCTCAAACCGGTTACCGAATTCTTCCTGACCGAAGAAACAATCCAGAAATTCCGTATGGGATACCGCGAACAATTCGGCGCTGTCCAGCCCGGCGATCCGCTTTATGAGGCCGTGAGCGAGGGGCGTCGTTACAACGGCATGGACCATTGGTTGCCGTTGTTTTTCGACCGGCTTGATACGGTTTTCGATTACGTGTCCGGTGCATCGGTTACTATTGACCAGAACGCGGTTCAATCATCGCATGAGCGATTAATACAGGTGAAGGATTTTTACGAGGCCCGCCGCACGCTTGAAGATTCTTTCAAGAAAAAGGGCAAAAGAAAAGAAAGCGATGTTTCGTTGTCCGGCACGGTCTATCACCCTTTGCCGCCGGAACATCTTTATCTAGGCGAGAATGAGTTCAATGATCTTTTGGCCAATGCAACGCAGTTGATGCCGTTCGCGCCGCCGCAAGAAGATGTGGAAGAGGGCGGGGCGCGTAAGGGACGTGACTTCGCCGATATCCGCGCCCTGCCCGATGGCGATTTGTTCGGCGCGTTGCGCCAGCATTTGGTTCAGATTGCCGACGAAAAGCGCAAAATACTGATCGCGGCCTATTCGGAAGGATCGCGTGATCGCCTGAAGGGCATGATGGAGCATGCGGGGATTAAATCCGTCAAGGATATCGATAAAATTTCCGAGATAAAAAAACTGGGCCGGAATGACTATGGCATGGCGATCATCGGTCTTGAACATGGCTTCATAGCCGATGATATGGCGGTGCTCACCGAGCAGGATATTCTGGGGGATCGTCTGGCCCGCCGCACGCGCAAGAAAAAATCCGACAATTTCCTGACCGAAGTGTCCTCGCTCAATGAAGGCGATCTTGTCGTACACATCGATCACGGTGTTGGGCGGTTCCTTGGCCTTGAAACATTAAAGGCCGGCGGGATTCTGCATGACTGTTTGAAGATTATGTATGACGGCGGG
>CBFGQF010000022.1:0-15105 GCA_965650865.1 uncultured Alphaproteobacteria bacterium
TTGGAGATTCTGAAAGCTATAGTAAAGCAAGTGCTTACTTCAAAAATTTAAAAGGGGGAGCGCTCATATCTGAATATATTTCTTTAGAAGATTTGGATGTTTTGAATCAAAGCCAAATAATACTTACCCCAGAGGAATGTTCTTTATTTTCAGAAATGTGCGATAAGCTGAGTGCAGCAAACAAGGCAAGTCATTTTTATCTCGAAGTAAAAAATGTTCCTAACTTAGAATTACTGATTTCTTATGGAGAATATGCTGACTTACCGGAATGAAAGTCTCTGAATCAACTATCAATGCCCTGCTTCAACAAGAAGACATAGAAGGGTTTGTCAATCTTGGTGCCCCCTCGGATGAATATTTATCCGAGGCACAGAATATTACTGCATCCATTTCACAACTATCAGAAAACGAACGTACAGAAGCCAATATTACAGCTTTGCTTGTCATTGAATGGGCGCAAAGTTTTAATTTATCTGAAGCGGATATTTTTCCGCGCAGAGAGGCATTTCAAAGATTGGCAGCAGCAATCCTAAAAGCTTGAGTTACTTCCGCGCGGCGGCTTCGACGATGGTGCCGCGGATGATGGAAAGGGCGCGTTCCATCACTTCGCCTTCGCTCATGGCGCTGGTGTCGATGATATGGGCATCGGCGGCGGCGGCCAAAGGCGCCGTGTCCCTCGATGAATCCCGCTCGTCCCGCGCCTTCATATCGGCCAGAACGGTGTCGTAATCTGTGGCAATTCCCTTGCCAGTCAATTCAGCAAGGCGCCGTTTGGCGCGGGTTTCCATGCTGGCCGTCACAAAGAATTTCACATCCGCATCGGGGCAGATCACGGTGCCGATATCACGGCCATCGAGGATTACTCCGCCGAATTGTTTATCATCCTGTCCCTGGTCTGGATCTTTGGCAAAGTTCTTCTGGAACTCTAGAAGTGCCTGACGCACACCGGGAAATTTGGCAACGTTCGAGGCCGCAGAGCCGACCGTATCATTGCGCAGATCGGGGCTTTGCAAATCTTCCGGTTTCAGGGACAGGGCCTTGGCGGCGCGGATTGCATCCATTTCATTGGCGGGATCCCCGCCCGAATCCAGAACAGCCTTGCCCACGCAGCGGTAAAGCGCGCCCGTGTCCAGATAGGCGTAACCAAGGCGGGCCGCCAGTTTACGGGCCAATGTACCTTTGCCGCTTGCTGCGGGTCCGTCGATTGCAATAACCATATGTGCCATGGCAAGAGCATTACCCCGAAGCGGGAAATCATGGAAGCGGAAATTGGGATGGCGCATTGGAAAACCTCGCCTTTGGCACGTGTTATTTTTTCAATATGGGGTGATTTGCGTGGATGGCCAACAAATTTTTGGCGTTCGGCACCCCTTATGGTGATAAAAGTGACGCGAAAGGTTTTGCATTCATGACGCGCCGTATTCTTGTGTTCCTCTCGCTCCTTCCTCTCGCCGCCTGTTCGACCGGAATTCCGCTGCATAAATATGCCCCGCAAGGACAGCCGAAGGATGATTTCACCTTCTGCTCGGGGTATAGCTGCACCCGCAAGGTCGAGAGCGGATTTACGGACAAGGACTGGGCCTCTGTGCGCAGCATTTTTGCGAAAAAACCGGCGAAGGATGCGGAAGGCGAGCGCAGCAAAATTGCTGCGGCGATTGCAAGGATGGAAAGTCTCATGGGCGCAAAAACGGGCACCGCGCACGATCTCCCCGAAGCGCGGGGGAGGAAAGAGGATCCGGCGCAGATGGACTGCCTCGATGAAACGGTCAACAGTTCGCGCTATCTGGAATTTTTGGCAAAAGATGGGCTTTTCAAGTTTCATAAAGTCGGCTTGCCTATCCATCGCGGTTATATGATTGATGGGGCGTGGCCGCACAATACCGCAACGATCATCGAAGATAAAACCGCGCAGCAATTTGCTGTTGATTCCTTCTACCGCGCAAATGGGGAGGAGCCCTATATCGTCCCTGCCAAGGACTGGCTGATGGGGTGGAAACCCGCGGGGGCAAAGCAGTAATCAGGCAGTCTTTATGACGTCGCTTCCGGCAAGAGTGTTCATCAAGGCAACAAAATTGGGGAAGGATGTGGCCACGGGCGCGATATCGTCGATCGTCACAGGCGTTTCGCTGGCCATGCCGAGAATGAGGAAGCTCATGGCGATGCGGTGGTCGAGCGCGGTTTCGATTAAAGCGCCGCCCTTTGGAGCCGTGCCGTTGCCGTAAATCGTGAGAGTATCTTCCCCCATTTCGAGTTTCACGCCGCAGGCCTCTAAACCCTTGGCCATCATCGCAAGGCGGTCCGATTCCTTGACGCGTAATTCTTCCAGTCCTGTGGCACGCGTAATGCCATTCGCAAAAGAGGCCGCAACAAACAGAATCGGGAATTCATCGATCATGCTGGGCACACGCTCCAAGGGTACATCAATCCCTTGCAGCATTTTTCCGCCTTTGATGCGAATATCGGCAACGGGTTCACCGGCTTCGACCCGCTCATTTTCAAACGCAATATCCGTGCCCATTTCTCTCAAACAAAGGAAGATGCCATTGCGGCGCGGGTTCATGCCGATGCGCGGCAACAGGACGTCCGAGCCTTGGCAAATTGCGGCCGCAACAGCAGGGAAGGCCGCGGACGAGGGGTCGGAGGGGACATAAATATCCGCACCCGCAATCATGTCCTGACCACCTTTCAGGTGGATGGCCTGCGCCCCGTCATCAAAGTCTTCAACATCCACTTTCACACCGAAATGGCGCAGCATATTTTCGGTATGGTCGCGGGTTGGTTTTGTCTCGATCACGGTTGTCGTGCCATCGGCGCGAAGCCCTGCGAGCAAAATGGCAGACTTCACCTGTGCGGATGCGACCGGCAATTTATAATGGATCGCTTTTGGTTTTGCTGCACCCGTTACCGTCATGGGAAGGCGGCCGCCTTCGCTGGCCTCGAATGCTGCCCCCATATCGGTGAGCGGTGTAATCACGCGGCCCATCGGGCGTTTGGTCAGGGATGCGTCGCCGGTAAAGCTGGCCGTGATAGGATGTCCCGCAACCAGACCGGCCAGAAGGCGGGTTGATGTGCCGGAATTGCCCATTTCCATCGGTTCTGATGGCGAGTTCAGATGGCCGATTCCAACACCTTCCGTGGTCCATGTCCCGTTGGCGTTTTTGATGATTGTGGCGCCCATCGCCCGCATCGCGGCGGCGGTGTTGAGGACATCTTCGCCTTCCAGAAGTCCGTGGACGATGGTGCGGCCCTTGGCGATCCCGCCGAACATCAACGAGCGATGGGAGATCGATTTATCGCCAGGAATGGCGGCCGTGCCTTTCAAGGGGCCGGATTTGCTGGATTGGAACGGAACAGGGGCGGAATGATGATGTGTCATAGAAGGTTATTATCGGTTTCAGGATTCTAATACAAGATCGCTGGACAAGCTCCACAATCTGTGTCCTTATTACGACAAAGGAGTTTGTTATGTCCGATACTGAAAACACTAAAGCCATGCAGCGGAAAAGAGAAGCGGAGTTCGCCGCCGCCCATCCGGATCTGTACAATGATTATAAGGATGCTGTCGGGAGAAAGCCGAAAGATATTGGCGATGAACCAATAACAAGTCTTACTTTTGGCGTGGATCAAAACGGCAAGGCAACAATGAGTTATCAAACCCTTGCTGGTGCCGGAAATTTTGATGCCAATGGCCGCTATGAGGGCTGGGTCTGGGCTTGTTAGTTATTTATCGAAGGCCGCGAGATCGCCGTTATAGTTTTTCAGGAATTCTTCGAACCGATCGACCGGAATCGGGCGGGAATACCGGAAGCCCTGTACCTCATCGCAATTCTGGCCACGCAGGAAGGTTTCATGCTCCTTCGTTTCCACACCTTCAGCGATAACCTTCAGGTTTAGAGAGTGCCCAAGCGCGATAATTGTCCGGGCGATCGCTGCGTCGTCCTGATTGTTCAGGGCGTTGCGAATGAAAGACTGGTCGATTTTCAGGCGGTCAATCGGGAATTGGCGCAAGTATGACAGGGAGGAATAACCCGTCCCGAAATCGTCAATTGCCAGTTCTATGCCAAGCGCGTGCAATTGCTGCAAGGTTTCGATGGTTTGGTTGATGTCATCCATAAAGACGGATTCGGTGACTTCCAGTTCCAGATTGTGCGGGGCAAGGCCACTTTCGCGCAGGCACTTCGCTGCATGATTGACGATGTCGCTTTGATAAAATTGTGCGCCCGATACGTTGACGGCGACGCGGAAATCATATCCATCCTTGGCAAGGCGGGCTGCCATTTGGCATGATTCCTTCATTACCCATTCCCCGATTGGAACGATCAATCCGGATTGTTCGGCCACAGGGATAAACTCCGCAGGGGAAATAAAGCTGCCGCCATCCTTGCTGCTGTCCTTTTTAAACCAGCGGATCAGGGCCTCGGCGCCAATAATCTTCCCGGTGCTGAGTTCGAACTGAGGTTGATAGAAAACCTGTAAATCTTTGGCTTCCATTGCATCACGCAGATCGCGCAGCATCTGGAATCTTTGCTGCACAACGCGATCGAAATCTTCTGAATATTCTTTGACGCGGTCACGCCCTTCTTCCTTGGCGCGGTTCAGCGCTATATCGGCGTTTTTCAGGACTTGATCCGGGTCGATGCCATCGTCCGGATAGGTGGATACGCCGATGGAAGAACGGATCTGGAAGCTTTCATTGAAAACTTTGAAAGGCTCGGCGCGGATAACCTTGGATATTTTATCCGCGATGTCGCGGGCCTCCAGCCCGTCAGTCAGCGGCATGGTGAGGGCGAATTCATCCTCACCCGATCTTGCAACAACGGCGCTTTCGGGCATCGCGGCCCGCAGGCGTTTTCCAACGCCGCGCAAAATGGCATCACCGACATTGTGCCCCATGGAATCGTTGATATCCTTGAAATGGTCAAGATCGAGCGCGATAACGGCAAACCGTTTTATCTCTTCATGATGGTCACTGTTGGCCTCGCGGGCCTGTTCGGTCAGTTTTTGCAGAAACAGGGTGCGGTTTGGCAGGCCGGTCAGCGTGTCATAATAGGCAAGCTTGTGAATCTTGTCTTCCGCGGCGCTTTTGATCTGGCGGATATTGTCGGCGTTCTGGCGGATCAATGCGTGCGCAAGCCTGATGGTGCCGCCGACCTCGTCCTCCGAATCATAGGGCGATTCCGTAATTTGCGGATTTTCGGGACTCTCTGCCGCCGAACGCAAATTGTCGCAAAGATACAGGATAGGTTCCAGCAGCCAGCGCGACAGCGAGATCATAAGCACGACCGTCACAAACGCCGACATCAACAACATGATAGCAAGGTTCTGGTTGATATAGTCCAGCAGTGCCGGCCCGATGCTGCTGGAATCCAGTGCGGCGGCGACAATATAGGGTTTGTTGATTTCCGTTGGAAAATAAACGGTTTCGTAGGTCAATCCATCGGGCAGGCGTCTGCTAAGGTCCGGATTGCCGCTATCAGGGCGCAGCGAGACGGGCTCCCCATAGGTGCCCAGCAATCGCAAATCGATGCTGTAGACGGCAAAGCCGCGTATGCCTGTGCCCGAAAGGGCGCGATGTGCAATCCCATCGATCACGGGTACGGCCAGCATTTCGGCGGGCATCGGATCTATGATGGTGGAGATAACGGAGCGGCCTTTTTCCGCCACTTCGAACAAAAGTCTCTGTTCTTCCTTTTTGAAGAGCGCGAAAATCAGGCCGCCTTGAATAATCAGGATGGTCAGGAAGACGGAAACGGCGATCCGCCAACTGATCCTGCTTTTCCAGATCCTGTTGGATGAGTTGCCGACAAGTTTGCCGATTCTGGTTTTTCTTTGATCTTTCATCGCATACACGGACCCGTCGGATGTCCTCATGGACGGCGAGATGGCCATATTGTTTTTTCCCACATTTCAAACAATGAAGCGCCCGAGGCGCACATAAATCCCCGACTTACATTTTATGGAAGTAACTTTAATAAGAGATTACTAAAAGAGCGGAATTGCCCTGAAAGGATAAGAAAAGTCTAATACCAAGCGGAAACCTAGGGAAGAAAATTTTGGTTCGTGTGCTTCTTTTATTTTGCGATTATTCGTCAAAGAGCAGGCAGGATGGATTTTTTTGATCAATACTGCGGTAGAAACAGGTTCTGCGTCCCGTGTGACAGGCTCCGTCCTGCTTTTGCGGCTCAACATACAAAAGAAGGACATCCTGATCACAGTCGGTGCGAATCTCGCGAATCTTTTGCACGCTGCCGCTGGTTGCACCTTTGTGCCATAGCGCGGCGCGTGAACGGCTCCAATAATGCGCCTCACCGGTTTCTATGGTTTTGCGCAAGGCGTCTTCGTTCATCCATGCCATCATCAGAATATCTTTTGTCGTGGCATCCTGCGCGATGGCGGGGATAAGGCCATCCGGACCGTATTGAAGGGACAGCATGTTCGTTTCATCGATGGCCGTCATTGTTCAAGGCTCCATTCAAGCGTATCCTGCCCGAGGCCGAGCGGCAGAGGCATAACTTCTCCTTCTGCTGTCTTCAAAGAGGTCACGGTGGACTTAGCCCGCACCAAGGAAAGGGTTTTTTCGGGGACAGGGAGTTTATAAAATGCTGGACCATTGTGACAGAGGAACCGCTCAAACTCTTTTATGCGTGCGCCGTTCTCAAATGCCCTGATATAAAGTTGCGGGGCAATTCCGCCGGTAAAGCATCCGGCCGCGCATCCGCACGGTGTGCATTTTGTGGTATGTGGGGCGCTATCGGTTCCCGCGAAGAATTGCGTGTTGGATGGATCTAAAACAGCATTGAGCAAAGCTTGCCGATCCTGTTCAAACTTGACGAGCGGCAGGCAGTAAAGGTGATAGCGTAGTCCCTGTACCAGGTCGCCTACCGTATACAACAGATGTTGCGGTGTTATCGTGGCCCCGCATTTGTCGCCCGTTTCCTTTACAAAGTCGGCGGCGGTTTTGGTGGTAATATGTTCGCAGACGATCCGCAGATCGGGGAATGAATCGCGTAGACGCGTCATACGCTCGCGGTAGAAATAATCTTCGGCGTTGCTGTCTTTGCCAAAATAATCTTCACCTTTCAGGCCGTGTTCTTCCCCGTGAAGGCATAAAACCACATTGTTGTCTCTTATGGCTTCAATGACGCTATTATCAACATAATGTTGGAGCGGGCGTCCATGATCGGCATTTGTGGTACCGTGCGGGGGATAATATTTACAGGCACGAAGCAGGCCGGATTTTGCGCCCTTTTCGATCATGGCGGGCGTTGTGTCACCGGTTAGATAAAGCGGTATGATAATATCCGTAAACGCCTCCCCGCCGTTGCGGCGAATTTCTTCCAAATAGAATTCAACGCTCCAGCCGTCGCCGTCATCTGCATCGAAAATTTTGGATACGGGGGGCCGTGTGTTGGGCATGGCAAGGATGCCAGCACATCCCATATCAATATGCGCCTTGATATAGGCGGCCATTGCGGGCCCCTGACGAAGATGAACGTGGAGGTCATACCATTGCGGTATCGTGATGCGGTCGGCCATGGCGCTCTTTCCGTCGATATTTCGAATTGAAACTATTCTACACCCGTTTTTAATGGTTAAACCCGCACAATAACAAGAAGAATATCCTTTGGAGCGGCGGCCATATGAAAACGATCACACGAGGAACCGAGCATCATTTCCTGACATTCATGGAAAAATTAAGGGCGAATCCCAATGGCTGGATCGCCTGCACCTTCAATTTTTCCAAAAAGCTCAATCACGAGGAATTGATGTCGCGCCGCGCGTTCATCGGAGAGGAGCTGGAGCGTTTGCGGGCCGAAAGCCTTGCCTTTCTGTCGTCCGTAAAGGAAAAGGGCGCAAAACTGCCCAATGCCTATGTTTACCATTTCACCGACAATGACATCATCTTGCTCTGCTGCCCCAGCGATGCGGTCGGTCCGGTCGATGTTCAAAAAATTCTGGAAGAAATGACGCAAAATCTGCCGAAATCTTTCTGCGATTATGGGTTCCTGACGAAAGAATTGCCGCTTTTTCAAAAAATTGCCGAACAAAAGATGCTGAACGCCAAAAGAATACAGGCATACGCGGCGCTGGCCGAGCCAAACCAGTTAATTAGCATACCAATCCGCCGAAAAAGGCGGGATGAGCCTATCGTGATGGTGGTCGAAGACGACCGTTTTACGGCGACATACATACAGGGCTTCCTGAAAGAGTACGATGTGGTGGTGGCGCGGAATGGGGAGGAAGCACTGCTGAAATACATCGAGTACGCCCCCGATGCCGTATTTATGGATCTGCACCTGCCCGGCATGAACGGCGATCAGGCGCTTCAGGCAATCAAGGCCGCCGATCCGGACGCATTCGTGGTGATGCTGAGCGTCGATACGGCGAAGGGTAGCATTGTCAGCGCGACCGATCACGGGGCCTCGAGCTACCTGAAAAAACCCTTTAGCCGCGAGCGTATCCTCAATACCCTGCGTATGTCCCCGTTCATTCGTGATAGTCAAGGGATACTGCCATATAAATTAAGGGACAGTGTATAATTATAATTCGACGTAATCGCCGGGGTGGGGGATCAGGAAATCATCCTCGCTCATATCGGATCGCTCGAGGGCGGCAAGGGCATCTTTGCGCGGCGCGCCAAATTCCTCATTGGTCAGGCGGAAGGTTTCGAAATGGAATCCCATGCTCTTCTGTGGCTTCAAAATCTTGTGTACTTCCACGGCTTCTTGGGGGTTCATGTGGGCGTACTGCATGAACCACCGCGGCTCGTACGCCCCGATCGGGATCAGCGCAATATCCGGAGATCCATGGCGGGCGGCGATTTCTTCGAACACCGTGCCATGAAATCCCGAATCGCCGGCGAAATAAAGGCTTTGCCCCTCCACGTCCCGCATAAACGCTCCGCCCCACAAATCACGGTTGATATCGTTCAAACCCCTGCGCGACCAGTGCTGGGAAGGCGTTACGGTCAGGGATAGCCCGTTTTCGAACATATGGGTCTGGTGCCAGTCGAGTTCGATGACTGGGCAATCACGGGTTACAGTCTTCAGGACCCGGGAATTGCCGAGCGGCGTGACAAAGATGGGTTTATGTTCACGGGCGATCCATGAGAGGGACATCAAATCCATATGGTCGTAATGGTTGTGGCTGATAAAAACGATATCGGTTTTTGGCAGTGCCTCTAGCGCGAGATACGGCTTGCGCACCCGCATCGGCCCCATTTTGGTAAAGGGGCTGGCCCGGTCTGAAAAAACGGGATCGGTCAGGACAATCTGCCCCTGGATCTGGATCAGGTTCGTCGCATGGCCGACATAGGTTGCGCGAAGCGGGCGATGGGGCAGGCCGTCATGATTGCGGGGCTCGTTTTCGACCGAGAGTGGCCAGAGCCCGCGTTCATGAAACAGCCGCCATTTGATAAAATCACGCCAGCGTTTTTTGCCCATGCGCGACCACGGGTTGAAAAAACGCTCCCCGTCGAAATGGTCTGTAACCGGCCCTTTGTAAAAACTGGCGGGCTGTCTGGTTCTAATCATGCGCCCCCTTAAAAGATTTGAACAAAAAGCGGCCTGTGGTGTAAAGCTAACATATGATCAAATTATATAATTCCCTCGCCCGCGAAAAACAGGTCTTTGAACCGATTGATAAAAACAATGTACGCGTCTATGCGTGCGGGCCGACGGTGTATGATTTCGCCCATATTGGCAATGCGCGTATGGCGGTTGTGTTCGATCAATGGATACGCGTGCTGCGTACCGTTTATCCCAAGGTCACCTATGTATCGAACATTACGGATATCGACGATAAAATCATGGATGCCGCCAAGGCGAAGGGTGTCCCTGTTTCCGAAATCACCGAAAAATATGCGGCTATCTATAATGCCGATATGGCCGCGTTGGGCGTCAATCCACCAGATATGCAGCCAAAGGCGACCGAATGCATCCCCGAAATGATCGCGATGATCGAAACGCTGATTGCCAAAGGCCATGCCTATGAAGCACAGGGGCACGTTCTGTTCAATGTCCCCTCCGATCCATCCTATGGCGCGCTATCGGGCCGTTCCCGCGATGAACAAATCGCCGGCGCGCGGGTGGAAGTCTCTCCCTTCAAAAAAGACCCCGCCGATTTCGTGCTGTGGAAGCCGAGCGTGGACGATCAACCCGGTTGGGAGTCCCCGTGGGGTTATGGCCGCCCGGGGTGGCATATCGAATGCTCTGCCATGTCGAAAAAACATCTGGGCGATAACTTTGATATCCATGGCGGCGGTGCGGATTTGAAATTTCCGCACCATGAAAACGAAATCGCACAAAGCTGCTGCGCCAATGACCATCCTGACAATCCGGCGGCTTTTGCCAAATACTGGGTGCATAATGGCTTCGTGACGGTCGAAGGCGAGAAAATGTCCAAATCCCTTGGCAATTTTCAGGTCGCGCACGATCTCTTGCAAAAACACAAGGGCGAGACGCTACGTTTAACGCTTCTGTCCGCCCATTACCGCCAGCCGCTCGATTGGCGGGAAGAGACCATCCATCAAAGCAAAATGCTGCTCGATAAGCTCTATAAAAAACTGGACGGGTTTGATGGCGCGGCGGGGAATGTCCCTCAATCCATTATGGATGCGCTGTATGATGACCTCAATACACCGCGGGTGATTGCGGAATTACATGCACTGGCCAAGGGCAATGATTTGCCCGCACTCAAGGCCGTCGGCAATTTGCTCGGTATCTTGCAGATGGCACCGGAAGAATGGTTTGCGGAAGATGCGGCTGGAATCGATGTTACCGCGATTGAATCCCTTATTCAGCGGCGCAAGGACGCCAAGGCCGCGAAGGATTTTGCGGCGGCGGACGCCATTCGCAAACAACTCACCGACATGGGTATTGTGATCGAAGACAGCGCCAACGGCACAACATGGAAGCGCGCTTAGCGTTCGACAAGAACGTAAGCGAAGCGATAGCGGCTTGATGAGAAATAGCAGAAGCCCGTTTTCCCGGCAAAAGAATCGTCAGGGCTATCCAGAACAGTCGTTTCTTCAAACGCCCCGTCATAGTGGGTGATAGCGCTGGTTCCTGACGGCGGGGAGCCGCCGGGGTTGTTTACACCCATAAGGTCGTTAATGGCGACGCAGACCTCTTTCTTGATAGGGGGGACCTGAAGATAAATTTCTTCCCTGCCTGCCGTGCCGACGCCTTCTATGCGCGCGGCATAGATAGTGCCATGACCCCATTTCGTGCCACTGGGAATGGCAATTGAAAGGTCTGCGTATTTCTCGAAGGTGCTCGGTGTTATGCCGCCCTCATCCGGGTCGAAAACACTGCACCCCGAAGCTGGGGCACGGGGATTGTGACCCGGTGCATAAATCACGTTTTCATTGACGCTTCTCCAAACAGTGTTGGAAAAATCCAGCTGTGTTTCAGAACATCCGCGCATGATCAGTTTCTGAACCGCCCGCGAAAGCGCACTCCCGAACGAGAGCATTTCCTGCGCCGCGATTTTTGCCTGCTGTTTCGACATGGTGGAAATATTGGAATCACCGTTCCGCATCAGGGTGAAGATCAGGGCGGCAAAAAGCGCAACTCCGATGAGAATCAAAATCACCGCACTGCCTTTTTGTCTGGATTGAAATGCGTTCATGTGAAGAGCCTATCAGGTAAATTTAAATCTTTTATAGCGTAATTATAACTTTATCCGCGCAATGCGCTCTATTGCGTAGATGAGGTCTTTAAAAGTATAATAATCTTCTAATTTTTGCCTTTTCAGGGGGGTTAGCGTGCTAAAACCACCTGCACGAATTTATAATAATTGTCGGTGTCTTTAACGCAAAAAGCCAATTTGCCATTTACATCCGTTTGATTCATCGTAAAGGCAGCGGAGGCAGGGAAGCTGCCAACGAAGCCAAAAGTATCATAAAACGATGTTGATGGCGGTGCCGCGTCTTTCTGGCCAATTCCCAAAAGGTTATTGATTTGTATACATATAGGTTCTTTCAATCCGCCAAGATAAAAAACCAAATCGGCTGCTGTTGTACCAATGTTCGTATAATCACTATCTTTCGAATAGCCCCAATAGGACGTTGGGTATCCGTCGACAAACCAGCTTTTGTCTGCTTTTAAAGAATTTACCCCGCCGCCATTCGAATCATAAATATTACAGCTTTTGTCGGTAGGTGCCGCTCCGTTTGTATATGTGCCCCAGTTGAAATCCGTGACGTGATAAACGTTAAGTTGGGTTTCCAAACATCCACGTAATTTCACTTTTTGAAACGCGCCGGTAAGCGAAGTACCGTAAGATATGATTTCCTGCGCCGCGATTTTCGCTTGCTGCTCGGTTATCAGGGAGGTGTTGCTGTCCCTGTTCTGCGTAAGTATGAAAGACAATGCCGCAAAAAGGGCGATTGCCAGCAGAATGATAAAGGCGACATTGCCGGATTGTGTACGCGATTGTTGTTCCATTCTTATAGTTTACCGCTTTCTCGCTCCATTGTCATGCCCGCCTTGTGCGGGAATCCGAAGGACTGGAGAGCAACATGTGCTGGGGGCTTTTCCGGACCCCCGTATAAAGCGGGGATGACAAGAAAGATTACGCCAAAAAGGCGCGGAATTCCTTTTCGCTCGAAACGGGGACATAAACCTCGATAGCCTTATGCCCTTGCGCCGCGAGGGTGAGGAAAACGGCCTTGCCTGCGCCGATTTCGATATTGTCCATGATGCCGATGCCGAGCACGGGCCGCTCTAGCGGCGCCCCATTTTTGATTCGGTTCTCTACTTCCTCGCGTTTTTGATGTTCTTTCATCGGCAGGTCGCCCGCATCGCGAATGGCACCATCCGGAGTGAGCCATTCGAAGCTGTAGAGTGAGCTTTTCCAGCTTTTCAATACTTTGGCGGTGTCCACGCTCATGGTTTTATAGCGGGATTCACGGCCCGCGATGGCGGGATTGTCGGTCATTTGCAATGTTGATAGGGTCATGGTTTCGTTCCTTCTTTGTCATACTGAGCGCAGCGAAGTATCTCCTTTCGGGCCGGAGATCCTTCGGGCTGCGCCCTCCGGGTGACAAAACTACAAGGGATTGCCTTTTCTACATCTCCATGCCAATTTAAGGCGAAACTGGATAATAAATGGTTAAAAATCATGACCGCCGTAAATACCCAAGCGCCTGAAATTATTGAAGTTCCTGCCGATGCCGATCAGGTGAAATGCGATGGGGGCAATGGGCCGCTTGGCCATCCGGTCGTCTGGTACAGTTTTGATGAGCGTAGCTCCGTCGAATGCGGCTATTGCGACCGCCTCTTCTTGAAAAAATCCTCCTGAGTTCTATAATAATAAACAAGGGGCGCTGCACGGTGCGGGCCCCGATAACATAGTCGCTCGCTCAAAGGAGGAGTTACAATGAACACAAGACTGTCTGTCTTTGACAGCCCGTTGTTTTTGGGCTTTGATCAATTCGAAAAAACCGTAGACCGGCTGCGCAAAAGCGCCTCGGAAAGCTATCCCCCCTATAACATCGAACAAACCGGCGAAACGGGTCTGCGCATCACGCTGGCGGTTGCCGGGTTTACGATGGATGACCTTGATATCGAAGTGGAAAAGAACCAGCTTAACATCCGTGGCCGTCAGGCCGAGGAAGAGGGCCGCGTCTATCTCCACCGCGGCATCGCCGCCCGTCAGTTCCAGCGTAGTTTTGTGCTGGCCGATGGGATAGAGGTGGAAGGCGCGTATCTTGATAACGGTCTGCTTCACATAGATATGAAGCGACTGGAGCCGGAAAGCACGGCGCGCAAGATCAAGATTGCGACGAATGCGGAAAGCGCCCCGTCCACAAACGGCAAGAACCATGCGAAAGCAATCGATGTCGAAAAACACGATTGAGGCAATCGTCTTTAACGCCCGATTCACCACTTTCGCATTACACTGTAAGAAAGGTTCGATGAATGAATGATACACCGCAAGATGTACGGGAATTCCTGAAAGGTCTTTCGACCCACGATTTTCTACGCATCGGTATGAATGAAATCGCGTATATGCGCCCCGTTGAAAAACGGGGGGATGACAATATGTTTGCCGTCTACGCGGCGGACGGGACAAAGCTTGGCATCATGGATACCAAGGCAAAGGCGCTTGAGGCCATGCGCAACAACGACCTGATGCTTGTGACATTGCAATAGGCATTCCCGTACATAATCATTCAAGAGCGCCCGGTTAAATCTAGGCGCTCTTTTTTATGGTGTCGGGCCAGATATAACCCGCATCACGGCGGGCGCGGATTTCCACCTCGTCGAAATCCGCAAAATCATTCAACGCAATACCTTCCAGATAATTATGAAGGTCGAGCAATTGTTCATTGTCCTCTATCCGCCCCGATGGCGGCATGGCCAGGTCGGTGTCGACGACCAGTCGCCTTGATACACGGCCATGAAGATAGGATTCACTGACGCGCAGATTGGTAATATGGGGGTGTCCGGATAGCATAGATATCTCCTCTGGGTTCTCGTGTTTGAAAACCACACCATCCGCTAACTCTACCGCTTTGGAATTCTTCTTCTTGTGTAAGGTTTACACCAATCTTACGCCGCCATGCGGGCCGAGGTTCCTTCGAAGAGGGAGTAAATCGTCTTTTCATCCCCGGCTGCCCTCAGTTTATGACAGAAGGCCGGATTGCGCAACAATCTTGAGAGGCGGGCGAGAGTACGTAAATAGGCGGCGCCCTCGCGTTCCGGTGTCATCAAAAGACAGATCAGGTCGACCGGAAGATTGTCCGGCGCCTTGAAATCCACGGGGTTTTTCAAACGGATAAAGACAGAGACAGGCTTGTTCAGGCTGCCCATATGCAAATGCGGTATGGCAACGCCATTCCCCATGGCGGCGATGGACTGCTTTTCTTTTTCGATAAGCCGGTCCGAGAGTATGCGTTCCTGAATGCCGATAAGCTTGGAGGCCTCGTGCGCGATCAGGCGGTAAACCTGCTTCTGGTTCGCGGCGATCATGCCGGGCAACACAAGGTCGAAACTGATTTGGTCTGTGACTGGCATACTCATCCTCACATGAACAACTGCCCGTTATATACAGGCGATTTGTGAACGCGTGCAAGCATCATTGCCGTTCCCGCGCTCT
>CBFGQF010000023.1:0-14951 GCA_965650865.1 uncultured Alphaproteobacteria bacterium
GCGTAGCCCTCCGCGACGCCGTCCCGCAGGCGCGCGCGGTCGCCGATCGCGCGGAGGAGGGCCACGCGGAGGAAGCCGTTGAACCGGCGGACGAGCACCTCGCCGAGCGGCGGGCTCCGTCCGAAGCCTCACCCGCCTTCTGGGCAACACCACTGACCTGAATCGCAATTTCCTGCGAAGATGCGGACAGCTCTTCGGTTGCCGATGCGACTGTCTGAACATTCGTGTCGGTCTGGTTGGCGATATCTGCTACCAAGTTGCTTGCCTCTGCCGTCTCTTGGGAGCTTGAAGTCAATGTCTGGGCAATGGACTTCATGTTCTGTGAAGCCAGAAGCAGGTTTTGCAACGCATCTTGGGTGTGCGCATCGAACTTGTCAGCAAGGTCAATCATCGCCTGCTTACGCTCGGCTTCGATGCGTTGCTTGTTGGCCTCGCTCTCGGCTTCCAATTCCTTCATCTCTATGGCGTTCGTCTTGAAGACCTGAACAGCCTTGGCGATGGAACCAATCTCGGACGAGGAGTCCGCATAAGGAACATCAACGTCCAGCTGATTATCGGCCAGACGCACCATCACCTGCGTCAGGTTGCCAAGGGGCTTTGTGATGCTGCGTGAAACTATAAAGAATATGAAGAGTGAGAGGATAATACCGATGGCAGAGATGATTAGAACATCAATCTGCTGGGCATCATAACTTGCGATACGGGTCCGCAACAGCGCATCCATTTCCTTGAATCCCGCCCCCCACAAAGCCGAGGCCGATTGTTCCGCCGCAACCCATGCAGATAGGAATTCATCGCGGGATACGGCCTTCCCTGCGCCAATATCAGCCAGCATAGCGGAGAGTTTGCCATTCGTGTCCTTATATTCGGTAAGCAATGGTTCGATCGTGGGTTTGAAACTTTCACTCACGCCGTAGAAATTCGCATCCTCGTTAAAGGCGACATCAAAGTCTGCCACGACGCGCGCAACATCGGCTTCGGACAACATGCGGGACATAACAGACGCTTCGGTTGCTGACTCTCCTGTCAGACCTTCTGAGCTTGCTGCTTGGCTTTTAGTGTTTTCTGACTCTGCAGGGGCCGGGATTTCCACCACAGGCTCTGGCATTTTTATGACGGGCTCAGCCACAACCGGCTCCTGCACGGGGACAGGCGCTACGGACACATCCGCCGCCGCAGGCTGTCCCTCCGAAGCTTCTTGGGCAATAGCAGCCTCTGGCGTTTCCGCTAACGCGGCAGGAACATCCATTCCCCCGTCGGGCGGCACAACCGCGCTATCCGATACGGATGGCGCCTTTTCTTCCGCAGGCGCAAGCTCCGCAGAAGGTTCCGCCTGCACGCTTGTTTCAGGGCGAGCCTCTTCACCGGCGGCCGGACTCACAGACAGTCCGAGCAGAGGATAAAGCGTCGCGCCGATGACAGACAGACGGTCCACCGTCTGCGGCATGGCAAGCAACGTTACATCCATCAGGTAATAGCTATCCAGATCCGGGTCGAGGATCAGGTTCGATGTATCACCTGCATGGGCAATCATACCGCGAATGTCGGCAATAAACGACACGACCTTATTGTCAAAATCATCCGCCCCTGTATTCGCGGAGACATCTTTCCACTTCGCAAGAACGGTTTCGTATTTCAAGGCTTCGCGCCCTCGTGAGGACAATCCTTCGTCCGTGAATTGTAAATCCGGACCGATCTCAGCATTGAGTTTGCCAAGCGCACTCATTTGGTCGTTGATATAGGCGATGAGCGCGTCTTCCTTTAATCCTACTGGTGTCCCGCCTACAGATTCGACGGTTTTCGTCATACGTAATTGTCCTGCCGCGTGCAGAATATTGGCCAGAGGCTGGTTGAAGTCATTACCTTTTACTTCCCATAGGGAGAAATCCTTGTTGCCCCCGATGGTGGTGTAGGCTTGGGACAAGGCGATCAGGAGCGTGATGACTAGAACCGAGATACTAAGGATAAGCCTGGTCGTAATGGAGAGGCGATTGAGCAATTTGAACATTAGGGGACCTTAATATAACTGTTTGAAATACAATGAAAGAATCGCGACTTTGATAAAAAAGCATAACATGCCCCCGTAGGCTGAAAAGTAAAAAAAACAACTTCGACGGGGCTGGGCACAGAAAAATAAAAGGCGGCAAGGACCAAAAAGGCTCATACAAAAAGTTTGAACAAACGCTGCGCCCCACCGTTTGTTCCGGCATTGAAACTAAATTTTTTCAATGCTTTTTTTTGCGATAATTTCCTTCCCATACCGTTGTATTTATTATTAAGTACCGAACAAGTCTTGTTTTTTTGAATATGAAGGAAGCGCGCATGAACCGCCCTCAACACACAGCAGCCACGCTTGAAAAGAAACACGTATTGACGCTTGTGCTCGGCCTTACCGCCGTTCTGCTCTTTTTTGCGGGAAGCGGGTTTATTTCTCACCTGAATACGCGGAATTTAAACGCAATCGTTACCGAAGTCACGCAGACCCACGAAACGATTCTCACGCTCAATCAGGTTCTATCCGCGATGAAAGATGCCGAAACGGGGCAGCGCGGTTATTTGCTTACCGGGGAAGACTCATATCTGGAGCCCTACAGGCTGGCTGTCGCTTCCGTAAAAACCCACTTCGAAAAACTTACCCTTCAGGAACAACAAAGCTCCCTGACTATCGAGTCTCTGACGGAATTGGAAAACGCTATCAATGTTAAACTGAACGAGCTTGAAACGACGATTGATCTTTTCAACAAAGGAAACAAGGCAGCAGCGCTTGGCGTTGTGGAAACCCATAACGGCAAGGTCGCGATGGACGCCATCCGCAACGAGATCGCCGCGATGCAACAGGCTGAACGTGACCTGCGCGCGATCCATCTTTCTTCCATGAAAGAGGCCTATAATACCGCACTGGTCAGCGGACTTATGGCGGCGGTCTCAGGGGCTCTGCTCGCCTGCCTCGTGGCACTTTTGCTATACAAGGCAAACAAGCAAAGAGCACAGGAACAATGGCTGCAAAACGGACAGGCTGGCTTGGCGGCGGCCATGCTGGGCGACCAGCGTGTGGATCAATTGGGGCAAAACATACTGAAATACCTTGCCGAATATCTGGATGCGCAGGCTGGCGCATTCTTTACATCCCATGGCGGTGCCTACAAAAAAACCTCTACCTACGGGGTGCCTGTCGATGCCAGCATCCCCCAGCAATTCGATCTCGATGACGGGCTTTTGGGGCAGGCTGTACGCGACAAACGCTCTTTCATCGTACGCGATGTGCCAGACGGTTATCTTACCATCGGCTCGGCAATGGGTCAGGCCGCGCCGCGTCATCTTGTGATCGCACCCGCCATTATTGATGGGCAGGTTAACGCGGTGATGGAACTCGGCTTCCTAAAGGATATCGACGATACGGCCCTTGAACTCATCTCGGAAAGCGCGGAAGCCATAGGCGTTGCCCTGCGCGCCGCCGATTACCGCGCCCACTTACAGGATCTTCTGGAAGAAACGCAGCGTCAGGCAGAAGAGCTGCAAACACAAAGCGAGGAACTGCGTGTTTCCAACGAGGAATTGGAAGAACAAAGCCGTGCGCTGAAAGAATCCCAGGCCCGGCTTGAACAACAACAATTGGAGATGGAACAAACCAATACACAGCTTGAGGAACAGACCCAGCAACTGGAAATGCAGCGCGATGAACTTTACCGCGCCAATCAGGATGTATTGCGCCAATCGCAGAAACTGGAACAGGCCAGCCAATATAAATCCGACTTTCTTGCGAATATGAGCCATGAACTCCGCACGCCACTCAATTCATCCCTCATTCTCGCCAAACTTCTCGCGGATAACCCCGATGGCAACCTGACCGAAGAACAGGTGAAATACGCCCAAACCATTCAAGGCGCCGGCAATGATCTTCTCACGTTGATCAACGATATTCTCGATCTTTCCAAGATCGAGGCCGGCCACATGGAAATCAAGGCAGAGCCCGTGCGCGTTGCCCGTATGGTCGAAGATATGTCTGCGCCGTTCAAAGTCATGGCAAAAGAAAAGAAACTGGATCTGAAGATTGATATCGCTCCCGGAACGCCGGAACGCATTGAGGTTGACCGCCTGCGTCTTGAGCAGATCTTAAAGAATCTTCTCTCGAACGCACTTAAATTCACAGAAAAGGGAAGCGTCACGATCAGTGTTTCCAAACAATCTGGTAACAGGATTTCCTTTGCGGTCACGGATACGGGCATCGGCATTTCTGAAGACAAGCAGGCCACCATCTTCGATGCCTTTCAACAAGCAGATGGGACGATCAGCCGTAAATATGGCGGGACAGGACTCGGGCTTTCCATTTCGCGGGAACTCGCGCGGCTTCTTGGCGGTTCTATCGAACTTGAAAGCACGCCCGGACAAGGCAGCACCTTTACGATCACTGTTCCGCAAATCTATGACCCCGCAAATACCATTCCCAAATCACAAGGCACAGTGGCATCCGACAGCGGTGCCATTAAACCACCGGCAAAATCACGCTCTGCGGCGTCCCTTATATCCTTGGACAGAGATACGGATATCGAAGATGACAGGGACAAGGTGACATCGGATAGCCGGACCATCCTTGTTGTAGAAGATGACGATAAATTCGCGAAAATCCTATACGATCTTGCACATGGCCTTGATTTCCTTTGCCTGATTGCGCGCAGCGCCGAAGAAGGCCTGTCGATGGCCCGACAATATCTGCCGAGCGCCATCCTGCTCGACATCGGCCTGCCGGACAATTCCGGCCTCTCCGTTCTTGATCGCCTGAAACGCAACCCGCACACACGGCATATTCCCGTACATGTCGTATCCGCAGAAGATTACACCGAAACGGCACTTTCGCTTGGCGCGGTCGGCTACATGCTGAAGCCGGTCAAACATGAACAGATCACCGAAGTGTTCAAACAGCTGGAAGACAGGATGTCGCAAAAACTGCACCGCATTCTTCTTGTCGAAGATGACAAGGTCCAGCGTGAAAGCGTAATGAAACTGCTGGGCGGCAAGGACACCGAAATTATCGCGGTCGGTACGGCGGCAGACTGTCTTGCCAAATTAAAAGAAACCACATTTGATTGCATGGTGCTTGACCTGTCTTTGCCGGATGCAAGCGGATATAGCTTGCTGGAAACCCTCAGTCAGGAAGACGCTTATTCCTTCCCGCCTGTCATTGTTTACACGGGCCGTGATCTATCGGGGGATGAAGAGCAAAAACTGCGCCGCTATTCAAAATCCATCATCATCAAGGGCGCAAAGTCGCCTGAACGGCTGCTTGACGAAGTAACATTGTTCCTGCATCAGGTTGTCTCGGAACTTCCCGTGGAACAACAAAAGATGCTTCAAAAGGCGCGCAACCGGGATTCCATTCTCGAAGGCCGGCGTATATTGATTGTCGAAGACGATGTCCGCAACGTCTATTCGCTCAACAATATCTTAGAACCCCGCGGCGCGATCGTCCAAATCGCACGCAACGGGAAAGAGGCGATCAAGGCGCTGGAGGAATCGAAAAGAAACCCCGCCACCTCGAAAATCGATCTGATCCTGATGGATGTGATGATGCCTGAAATGGACGGCCTGACTGCAACACGCGAAATCCGTAAAGAACAGGAATGGAAAAAACTACCCATCATTATGCTGACAGCCAAGGCGATGCGTGATGATCAGGAAAATTGTCTGAATGCGGGTGCCAACGACTATATGGCCAAACCGCTGGATGTGGAAAAATTGCTCTCTCTGGTGCGGGTCTGGATGCCGCGATAAACCATGAACAACAAAACCGAAGACATAGAAATCCGCCTGTTTCTGGAAGCGATCTTTCAGAAATACCACTATGATTTTCGCGGTTATTCCATGGCCTCCCTTAAACGCCGCCTTGCCCAAGCGAAAATTATCTTCAATTGCTCCACTATCTCTGCATTACAGGACAAGGTTTTGCATGATGCGAAAACACTGCCGCAAATCCTGTCATTCTTAACGGTGCAGGTCAGTGAAATGTTTCGCGATCCGCATTATTTCAGGGCGCTACGGGAAAAAGTCATCCCACATCTAAAAACCTATCCGTCCCTAAAAGTATGGATCGCAGGATGTAGTAGCGGGGAAGAAATCTATTCCCTCGCCATTCTTTTTTATGAAGAAGGATTGTTTGATCGTACAATTTTTTACGCGACCGACATTAATCTCGACGCGCTCAGAAAGGCCGAGGCAGGCATTTATGAGATGGAAAGACTGCAACTTTTTACGCAAAACTATCAACGATCTGGCGGAAAATCATCGCTGTCCGATTATTACACGGCGGCCTATAACGGTGTTGCGTTCGACAAAGCCTTGCGGAAAAATGTGGTTTTCTCGGACCATAGCCTTGTGACAGATCAGGTATTTGCCGAAATGCATTTGATCTCCTGCCGCAATGTCATGATCTATTTCGACAAGGATCTGCAAAACCGCGTGATCGGCCTCTTCACGGACTCGCTTGCAAATCTTGGCTTCCTCGGTCTGGGCTCGAAAGAAACGCTGCGTTTTTCGCCCTATTCCGATTGTTATGAGGAATTTTCGCGCGAAGATAAAATCTATCAGAAACGGGGCGGAATCCAATGACGGAAAAACAGATCAACGCTGTGGTTATCGGTACGTCCGCAGGCGGCGTGGATGCGCTTTCGGCCCTGCTCCCGCGCCTGCCCGCCGGATATGCACCGCCGGTATTTGTCGTTATCCATCTGCCGCCCGACCGGGACAGCGTAATTGCCGAGCTGATGGCAGAAAAATCCGTCTTGCCGGTGTATGAGGCCGAAGATAAAGAACCCATCAGGCCCGGCACGGTCTATTTTGCGCCGCCCGATTACCATTTGCTGGTGGAAGACCACGAAACGCTCTCGCTCTCCGTTGAAATGCCTGTCCATTATTCGCGCCCGTCGATTGATGTTTTGTTTGAGACGGCGGCCGATGTTTTCGGCGATGGCCTTGTTGGTATTGTCTTGACCGGCGCCAACAATGACGGGGCCGAAGGACTTAGAAAGATTGGCGCCTGCGGTGGTGCCATGCTTGTGCAGGACCCGAAAACCGCGTTCTCCGCCGCCATGCCAGATGCGGCGCTGAAACTTAATCCCCGCGCACAGTGCCTCTCGATTGCGCAGATAGCGGACTATCTTGTGAAAGGACATTCCGGCCATGCCCTATAGAAATATTGAACCCGTGAATTTCCTTTTGGTCGACGACCTTGAAGAAAACCTCATCTCGCTTGAAGCGCTGCTGCGTCATGACGACGTCAACATCCTCAAGGCACATTCGGGACCAGAGGCTCTTGAACTGTTGTTAAAGCATGATATCGGCCTTGCCCTTCTTGATGTCCAAATGCCTGAAATGGACGGATTCGAGCTCGCGGAACTGATGCGCGGGTCCGAACGAACCAGCAAGGTTCCAATCATCTTCCTGACGGCAGGCAGCGTAGACCGGAATCGCCGTTTCCGTGGCTATGAAACAGGCGCAGTCGATTTCATCCAAAAACCAATCGAGCCGGATATCCTGCGTAGCAAGGCACAGGTCTTTTACAATCTGCGACGTCAGCAACGGATGATCGAACTCCAGATGGTGGCGCTTGAGCAACGATCAGAGGCGCTGCGCGAAGCTGACATACAAAAAGATCAATTCATTGCGATGCTGGCGCATGAACTGCGCAATCCCCTGGCGCCGATCAAGAACGGATTAGAGATACTCGGTCGCAATCCTGATCCTGAAAAGGCCGCCAATATCCTCGATATGATGGACCGACAGGTCAACCATCTGATCCGCCTGATCGATGACCTCCTCGATGTCTCACGCATCACACACAATAAAATCGATCTGCGCAGGAGTGTGATCACAGCGCAATCCGCCATTCATTCGGCAGTGGAAACCGCTACACCGCAAATCGAGGCCGCAGGACACCGTTTTAATCTGGTTGTACCTGATGAGGATATCTGGATTGACGCAGATCCGACACGCATAGCGCAAATTCTTGGAAATTTAATCAATAACGCCGTCAAATACACGCCTGCTGGCGGGCGAATTTTCCTCTCGCTCCGGCTTGAAAACGGGCATGCGGTCGTCTCGGTTACGGACAACGGCCTTGGAATAGACGAAGACATGTTACCGAAGGTTTTCGAATTATTCGCACAGGTCTCTCCCAGCTCTGCCACATCGCAAGGTGGGCTTGGTATCGGCCTTGCTCTTGTTAAACGGCTCGTGGAAATGCATGGCGGCACCATATCGGTGGAAAGCCCCGGCCTCGGCCATGGCAGCACTTTTATCGTGCGCCTGCCTGTTACCGCCGCACCGGCCAAAGTCGCAGAGCGTGCAAAGAGTGATGAAAAGAGGGAGCATCCCCCTTTAAAGATTCTGACCGTTGATGACAACATTCCTTCCGCCCAAACCATCGGTTGGATGCTGGAAATGATTGGGCATAAACAAATGACCGCGCATACCGGGAAGGATGCGCTTGAAATTGCCCGCTCGGCCGCACCGGACGTCGTGCTGCTCGACATAGGCTTGCCGGATATCAGTGGTTATGACGTTTGTCGTGAACTGCGCAAGGACCCGCGTTTTGAACACACCACCTTTATCGCACAAACCGGCTGGGGACAGGAAAAGGACAAACAAAAGGCTCTAGAGGCAGGATTCAATTATCACCTTGTTAAACCGGTGAATTTGAACCAGCTCAAAGAGCTTCTTCACGATATCGGAAAATAACGGGCTTTAGGCCGCACTCTTCATCGCAGCGTCATCGGCAAATGCCGCGTCAGAGACAAGGAATTCAACCGATTCATTGCCCATCCATGAATTGATCTGAAATTGCCCCGCGATATGAAACGTGCGCTGCGTTTGCTTCAGAAGCGCATCTCCAAGCGCGGTTCCAACCCCGTTGAACAGCATGCCTTTCATACGCCGCCCGCCTTCCCAATCGGTCATTTGCAGACGGATATGTTTTTCTTTCAAAACGTCAACCATGCCAAGCTTGACATTGGCGAGCGCGAAAAGCGGTTCCGTATTGCCTACACCGAAGGGGCCTATGTGGTCGCTCAAAAGCCTCACAAAATGCGTTTGCGCCCCGCGGATAGAAGCGATGCCGTCGATCACGGTTTCAGGAGTTAAATCCATATTCTCCCCCTGCCGGGCGACATGGGTGTATAAAAATTCGCGGAATTCGGGAAGACGATCCGGCATCACGGTAAATCCGCCCGCCATGGCGTGCCCGCCGCCTTTGACAAGGATGCCGTCGTTGCGCGCATCGATCAGGGCGGATGCGATGCTGATACCCGGTACCGACCGTCCCGACCCGCGCCCCTCCAGAACGCCTTGCATATTCTCGGCATAGGTAACCACGAAGGCGGGCTTTCCAAACCGTTCCTTCAAACGCCCTGCGACAAGGCCTGACAAACCAGGATGCCAGTCGGGATCACCAACGACGATGGCGGGAAACTGGTCTAATCCTTCCATCTCCACCTTGGCGATCGCCTGCTTCATCATCTCGGACTGAATAGTTTTTCGCTGCTCGTTGCAATCATCGAGAACAAAGGCGATGGACCGCGCCTCGTCCATGTCGTCGGTAGATAAAAGGCGTATGCCAAGGTCGGATTTATGTACGCGGCTTCCGGCATTGATGCGCGGGCCGAACACGAACCCGGCATGCGTCGGCTCCAGCGCCGAATCAAGGCCTGCAACCTCACACAGCGCCTTAATACCCGCATTGCTTTTCTGGCTCATTTGGGCAAATCCTGCCCGCACGAACAAACGATTGGGGCCCGTCATCGGCACCATGTCGCAAACCGTGCCAAGCGCGACGAGGTCGATCCAGCTTTTAAGTGGCGCCTCGGGCCACCCATTGCGCTCAAAGAATTTTTCACGCCGCAGGACATTGTTCACGGCCACGCAGGACAAAAACGCCACGCCGCACGCGGCGAGCATACCAAGACCGGATGCGCAATCCTTGCGCTTCGGGTTAATCACATGGTTGGCATCTGGTAAATTGTCTTCGGCTTCATGATGATCGAAAATGGCGATGCTCAACCCCATTTCGCGCCCCTCCGCAACGGCCTCGAACGCCGTGGTGCCGCAATCCGACATGATGACGTAAGTGGCGCCATCCGCCTTTAGTTTTTCAAGCGCCGCGCGGCTAGGCCCATATCCTTCGCTCAGTCGGTCCGGGATATACACCGGCGGCTCGATCCCGCACGCGCGCAGGAAACGAACGATAATCGCACCTGATGTCCCGCCATCGACATCGAAATCGGCAAGCACGCCGATCGTTTCGCCATCGATAATCCGTTGCGCCAAATCTTCGGCAAATTCCTTCATCCCCTTCATTGAAAAAGGGTCGGGGAAATGGTTGCGCAGCGTAGGGTATAGGAAACTTTCAACATCCTCCGGCCCCACGCCGCGAATATGAAGCATGCGGGCAATATAATCGGGCAGGCCGTGAAGCTGTGATATGCGGGCAACGATATCCTGCTCCACCGCGGGGAATACCCAACGGGAGTCTTTCAAGGATTTGCCGACATTTAAAAAATCGCTGCTCATGACTCTCTTTTCAATGCCATCACCATCATCCGTCGCATGCGCTCGGCCGAGTCGATGGCTAGTGGTTACACGTAAAACTGATTCTCAAATCCTACGCCCTTGAACGGAATTGTTCAATGCGCAGGACGGTCGGCGGCGCATTCACGGCCTCTAAACCCGCAATTTTCTGCGCCGCGGCGGCAATCGCCGCTTTGGAACAATCGTGGGTCGTGATCACCACGGACACATTCTGTCCCGGCGCGCGGCCACGCTGTAACATCGCTTCGATGGAAATGTTAAAATCACGCAGGATCGCCGCGACATCGGCGATCACGCCCGGCTGGTCGAGCACGACCAGATGCATATACTGCTCGTTGATAATGTCCTCCGGCGATACCGGGTTATGCGGCTTTAAGGCTTCTACCGGCACCCCGAACGCAGGGAAATGTGATCCGCGCGCAAGGTCGATCAGGTCCGACAGAACGGCGGAGGCCGTGGGCCCTTCACCCGCACCGCGCCCTTCCAGCAAAGCCTGCCCGACAAAATCACCCTCGACGAATACGGCATTGTAAACGCCCTCAACACTTCCCATCGGGGAATCGGTTGGTACAAGGCAAGGTTCCAGGCTTTGCGCAATCGCCGCCCCCTCGCGTCGCGCAATCCCGAGTAGTTTGATGCGATAACCAAGTTCCCTGGCAAAATCGATGTCCTGCGTAGTGATATTGCGAATACCCGAGATATCGATCTTGTCGAAATCGGCCTTCACGCCAAACGCCAGCGCAGTGAGAATCGATAATTTATGTGCGGCATCGATCCCGTCGATGTCGAATGTCGGGTCTGCTTCGGCGTAACCTTTGTCCTGCGCTTCTAGCAATACTTCGCCGAAATTACGGCCGCTGTTGCGCATTTCGGTCAGGATATAATTGCTGGTGCCGTTCAGGATGCCGTAAACACTCTCGATCCGGTTCCCGGCAAATCCCTCGCGCAGAGCCTTGATGATGGGAATACCCCCCGCCACCGCCGCTTCGAAATTGAGCGTAACGCCATGTTCCTCGGCAAGCGCCGCAAGTTCATAACCGCGGGCGGCGAGCAAGGCCTTGTTCGCGGTCACCACATGTTTGCCGTTGCGGATCGCGGTCTCGATTACACTGGCTGCCACGCCCTTTTCCCCGCCGATGGTTTCAACGACGACGTCTATGCCATCCATCATTCCTATTTCATGCGGATCCTTGACCCAATGATATTTGGAAATATCGACGCTTCGTTGTTTGAATTTATCGCGGGCATTGACGGCCGCCACCTCGATGTGCCGTCCGGCCTTGCGCGCAATCTCATCTCCGTGCGCTTCGAGCATCTTAATGACCCCGCCGCCGACGGTGCCTAGCCCTGCAATCCCGATGCGAAGCGTTCCCGCCATAATATTATTTGCCCGGCGCAGTGATAATGTCGACGCGGCGCTGCTGGTCTTCCCCGCTGGCCGGAACTGTGTCGCCATAACCGATCGTTTTGATTTTTTCGGCAGGCACGCCCTCCTCAATCAGGGTACGGGATACAGCATAGGCGCGGTTCATGGATTCTTTCAGATTCACGATACGCGCCTTGATCGGGTCGGTGGTTCCCGCATTGGTGCTGGCATGGCCCTCCACGCGGATACGATCAACCGGGGCGAACTTTGCCGCTTCCGCCGTCTGGCGCAGAACGCTTTCATCGCCCGATCCAATGCGATCTGATCCGTGCTTGAAATAAATCTGCGATACACCCTGCCCTGCGCGCGGTGACAGTTTGCCATCGGCCCCTACGTCCAACGGCGCAGTTGTAAACGGCGCTTCTGTCATGCCGCCGCCCTGTTGAACAGGCGGGACCGGATAGCTGCCATGGCTGGCCCCACCAAACCCTTCATCAAGCGGGAACACCGTCACGCTGGGGTCTGTCGGATACGCCATGCCTTCGGGCATTTGCACGCTCTGAACGGGCGCAATCGAAATCATCCCGCTTTCCGGCGCATCGATATCATACACTTCGACGGAACCACCGGCCGTCTTGAAAGCGAGGCCGCGTAATTCATCATCGCTAAGGGCCGGTCCACGCGCACTCGGCGGTGTCAGGCTGACAGGTTCGATCTTGACATCGTTTGCGGCCGCATTATTGACCTTTACATGGTCGTTGCCACCCATCCAGCCATCCACAGTCTCGCAGGCGGACACAAGCGGGATCAGGGACAAGAACAGGGCAAACCGGAAAAAAACGAACACTTTGAAAACCTTTATGTACGAATGGAAATCTGCCCCATCCTGCCCCCAAAATTTCCGCCTTGCAATATTGTCGCAGAAACATTCCCCAGCCTTATTGAATTTATTGATTTTTCTTCGCTTTTGGGTCATTGTGAGCGCCAGTTCTCTGGTCTGTTTTCCACAATTTATCCGAATGCCTTATCCTATGGCCGCCCCCATGCCCAAAAAGCCCGTCGATTCGCCCTCTTCTGACAACGATTCCAGCAAAAAAGCGATCGATCCCGTGGCGCTGGGTCAGGCATTGGCGGCGGCTGTGGATCGCTCCTTGCCGCTTCTCAAGGATTATATGGAAAAACATAAGGCTGAATTACACACAGCCTCGATGGAGCCATTCGTGGAATTGCAAGAACGCATCACCGCCTTTATGGCCGTGCTGATGACAAATCCGCGCCGCCTGGCCGAATTACAGATGGAATACTGGAAACAATGGGCGGGTCTATGGCATAACGCGCTGGCCAAGATGCATGGCGAAAAAATAGATCCGGTCTATAAACCCGCCCCCGGCGACCGACGCTTCCGCTCCGACGAATGGAACGAAAACGTACTTTTCGACTTCATCAAACAATCCTATCTGATGACCAGCCAGTGGATGCAGAATGTCGTGCGCACAACCGAAGGGCTGGATGAAGACGTTCTCAACAAACTCGATTTTTACACACGCCAGTTCGCCGATGCCATGGCGCCGACCAATTTCCTTCTAACCAATCCCGATGTTTTGCGTGAAACCATCCGCTCCGGCGGTGAAAATCTTGTAAAAGGCCTCGAAAACCTGATCGAGGATATGGAACGTGGCGGTGGCCAAGTGAAAATCAGCGTGACGGATTATCAGGCTTTCCGCCCGGGCAAAAATCTTGCCGTGACAAAAGGCGGCGTCGTCTACCAAAACGACCTGATGCAATTGATTCAATATGAACCCACAACCGATAAGGCGTTCAAAACCCCGCTATTGATTATTCCGCCTTGGATCAACAAATATTACATTCTTGATCTGCGCCCCGAAAACTCGTTTGTCAAATGGCTGACCGATCAGGGGCACACGGTCTTTATCGTCTCATGGGTCAATCCCGACGCTTCACACGCGAAAAAACGTTTTGAAGATTACATGCATGAAGGTGTTATCGATGCCCTCTCGCAAATTGAAAAAATCACGGGCGAAAAAGCGGCGAACGTCATCGGTTATTGCATAGGCGGTACACTGCTGACGATCACGCTCGCCTGGATGAAATCAAAAGGCATGGCGGACAGAATCAAATCCGCAACGTTCCTGACAACGCTTATTGACTTCAAGGAGGCCGGGGAGCTGAAGCTCTTCACCGATAAAAAACAGATTGAATCGATGGAAAAGGAAATGGCCGAAAAAGGCGTCCTCTCCGGCAACCATCTACAAAAGACCTTTGCGATGCTCCGCGCGAATGACATGATCTGGTCGTTCGTCATCAACAATTACCTGATGGGCAAGGAACCGTTCCCGTTTGACCTTCTCTACTGGAACGAAGATTCCACGAACATGCCCTGCGCGATGCATTCCTTTTATTTGCGCAAAATGTATCTGGAAAACAAACTGATAGAACCGGAAGGTTTGGAAATTGAAGGAGACAAAATCGACGTGCGCGATATCGACACACCCGCCTATTTCCTTTCCACCCGCGAAGATCATATCGCGCCGTGGAAGGCAACCTATTCCGGCTATTCCGCCTTTACGGGACCCAAAAAATTCACGCTCTCCGCCTCCGGCCACGTGGCGGGCGTCGTCAATCCCCCCGCCTCCGGCAAATATTGTTACTGGACCTCCGGTGAAAACACGCCATCCCCAGAAAAATGGCTGTCCCATGCCGCAGAAAACAAGGGCAGCTGGTGGATCGACTGGCAAGGCTGGATCGAAGGATATGCAGGGCCGAAGGTCACGGCTAGGGACGTAAAATCACCTGTGGAACCGGCCCCCGGCTCCTACGCCCTTAAAAAGGTAGATTGACGTAATCAAAAGGACTCGCTTAGATATTTTCCTATAAGGAAAATTACAATGAGTCATTTACAGCTAGTTAAATCGTTCAATCCTTCGGCCTATCCGCTTCGTATCACTCTAGCAACGGAGATAGACCCTGAAAACAATCAACTGGATAAGCT